>NZ_JBBMFA010000077.1:0-707 GCF_040096265.1 Ruthenibacterium intestinale | reverse complement strand
TTGTTTACCGAAAACCCCCGGCTGTGCCGGGGAGTTCTCAAAAAGCTTTAGCGTTGCATAGGAAATAAAAACTCCTTTTGATACAATAAAGATGCGGTCTGCCAACTGCACTAAAGTATCAAAAGGAGGACAAAAGGCATGACGCCTAATGACAAGAATAGTTTAGCACATACAACATGGAACTGCAAATATCACATAGTATTTGCGCCGAAGTATCGCAGAAAAATCTTTTACAAAGAAAACCGTGTGGAAATAGGGAAGATATTGAGAGAATTATGCAATTGGAAACAAGTGAAAATAGTAGAGGCGGAAGTGTGTCCGGATCATATCCACATGCTGGTGGAAATACCGCCTAAGATGAGTGTATCCAGTTTCGTAGGTTTTCTCAAGGGGAAAAGCAGTCTGATCATTTTCGAGAGACATTCCAATTTGAAGTACAAATATGGAAACAGGCAGTTTTGGTGCCGTGGATACTATGTCGATACAGCAGGTAAGAACGCAAAGAAGATTGCGGAGTATATCCAAAACCAACTCAAAGAAGATCAGATTGAGGATCAGATGACCCTTAAAGAATACATAGACCCGTTTACGGGTAGCAAGTAATATTCTTTCGCAGGTGGCAGACCGTACCAACGCCTTTAGGCGTGGCTAGTATTTTAGGGCTTTGCCCGCTTCTGAAGAACCACCAGCTTCGCTGGTGGGTTACT
>NZ_JBBMFA010000076.1:0-5367 GCF_040096265.1 Ruthenibacterium intestinale | reverse complement strand
AAAGAGCGAAAAGCCGACCGAAAAGAGCACGAAAAAAGTTCTTGACAAAAGGGCAAGAGAGTGCTAAAATAGGAAAGCTGCTCCGAAGAGACGGCTCAAAAAAATATCGAAAAAAGTTCTTGACAAACGGAACTGAATGAGATATAATAAATGAGCTGTCCGAGAGGACGCTAAGGACCTTGAAAATTAAACAATATCAAGAAGCTTAACGGAACCCTAGAACGTGAAAAACGTTCACAAAAAACATTTCCTTTAAGTAATTTAGGACGCAAGCGATTGCGGACTGGATGCTAAGATTTAGATTCAGCATTAAGCTGGTTTAAATACCATTTAATGAAGAGTTTGATCCTGGCTCAGGACGAACGCTGGCGGCGCGCCTAACACATGCAAGTCGAACGGAGCTATTTCGATAGATCTCTTCGGAGTGACATTGGCTTAGCTTAGTGGCGAACGGGTGAGTAACACGTGAGGAACCTGCCTTTCAGGGGGGGACAACAGTTGGAAACGACTGCTAATACCGCATAAGACCACGATACGGCATCGTATTGAGGTCAAAGGAGCAATCCGCTGAAAGATGGCCTCGCGTCCGATTAGCTGGATGGTGAGGTAACGGCCCACCATGGCGACGATCGGTAGCCGGACTGAGAGGTTGATCGGCCACATTGGGACTGAGACACGGCCCAGACTCCTACGGGAGGCAGCAGTGGGGAATATTGCACAATGGAGGAAACTCTGATGCAGCGACGCCGCGTGAGGGAAGAAGGTCTTCGGATTGTAAACCTCTGTTGTCAGGGACGATAATGACGGTACCTGACGAGGAAGCCACGGCTAACTACGTGCCAGCAGCCGCGGTAAAACGTAGGTGGCAAGCGTTGTCCGGAATTACTGGGTGTAAAGGGAGCGCAGGCGGATTTGCAAGTTGGAAGTGAAACTCATGGGCTCAACCCATGAACTGCTTTCAAAACTGCAGATCTTGAGTGGTGTAGAGGTAGGCGGAATTCCCGGTGTAGCGGTGGAATGCGTAGATATCGGGAGGAACACCAGTGGCGAAGGCGGCCTACTGGGCACTAACTGACGCTGAGGCTCGAAAGCATGGGTAGCAAACAGGATTAGATACCCTGGTAGTCCATGCTGTAAACGATGATTACTAGGTGTGGGTGGATTGACCCCATCCGTGCCGCAGTTAACACAATAAGTAATCCACCTGGGGAGTACGACCGCAAGGTTGAAACTCAAAGGAATTGACGGGGGCCCGCACAAGCAGTGGAGTATGTGGTTTAATTCGAAGCAACGCGAAGAACCTTACCAGGTCTTGACATCCGATGCATAGCTAAGAGATTAGTGAAGTCCTTCGGGACATCGAGACAGGTGGTGCATGGTTGTCGTCAGCTCGTGTCGTGAGATGTTGGGTTAAGTCCCGCAACGAGCGCAACCCTTATCGTTAGTTACTACGCAAGAGGACTCTAGCGAGACTGCCGTTGACAAAACGGAGGAAGGTGGGGATGACGTCAAATCATCATGCCCTTTATGACCTGGGCTACACACGTACTACAATGGCTATTAACAAAGAGAAGCGATACCGCGAGGTGGAGCAAACCTCACAAAAATAGTCTCAGTTCGGATCGCAGGCTGCAACCCGCCTGCGTGAAGCCGGAATTGCTAGTAATCGCGGATCAGCATGCCGCGGTGAATACGTTCCCGGGCCTTGTACACACCGCCCGTCACACCATGAGAGCCGGGGGGACCCGAAGTCGGTAGTCTAACCGCAAGGAGGACGCCGCCGAAGGTAAAACTGGTGATTGGGGTGAAGTCGTAACAAGGTAGCCGTATCGGAAGGTGCGGCTGGATCACCTCCTTTCTAAGGAGTCAGGCAGGATGTTCGGAAGAACATTCTGGAACAGGGAAAGTTAAGCGGAAAGATATTGTTTAATTTTGAGGGCCCTTAAGGGAACTCAAGATAAAGAGCGTAACCGAACGCGAAAGCGTGGGGGTATAGCTCAGCTGGGAGAGCACCTGCTTTGCAAGCAGGGGGTCAGGAGTTCGAGCCTCCTTATCTCCACCAAAAATGGGCTCATAGCTCAGGTGGTTAGAGCGCGCGCCTGATAAGCGCGAGGTCGGTGGTTCGAGTCCACTTGAGCCCACCACTTCTTCTGAGAAGGAGAAGGAAGTTCAAACAGCGGAATGCACCTTGAAAACTGAACAAGAACTGCGAAGATTAGAGAAGACAAAAGATTGATAGAGAAATCTACAATTTCGAGAAAACTCTAGTTGGCAAATGGAAGAATCAAGACTGAGAAAACGGTCAAGCTAGAAAGGGCGCAGGGCGAATGCCTTGGCACTGGGAGCCGAAGAAAGACGTGGTAAGCTGCGAAAAGCTGCGGGGAGATGCAAACAATCTTTGATCCGCAGATTTCTGAATGGGGAAACCCACATGGAGTCATGTCCATGTAACATACACTGAATCCATAGGTGTATGTGGGGAACCGCCTGAACTGAAACATCTAAGTAGGGCGAGGAAGAGAAATCAACCGAGATTCCGTAAGTAGTGGCGAGCGAACGCGGAAGAGGCCAAACCGGTGGTAGAAATACTGCCGGGGTTATGGACTGCTTTTAGGACTTAATCTGTTACCTGAAGTGTGTGGGAAAGCACGCCAGAGAATGTGAGAGCCATGTAAGGGAAAACGGAGAGAGCTGCGCAGGATCCAGAGTACGGCCAGACACGTGAAACCTGGTCGGAAGTCGGGGGGACCACCCTCCAAGCCTAAATACTACCCAGTGACCGATAGCGTATAGTACTGTGAAGGAAAGGTGAAAAGCACCCCGGGAGGGGAGTGAAATAGAACCTGAAACCCTGTGCCTACAAGCACCGAGAGCACGTCAAAGTGTGATCGGGTACTTTTTGTAGAACGGTCCGGCGAGCGAATGTATGTAGCGAGGTTAAGGTGTTAAGCACTGGAGCCGCAGCGAGAGCGAGTCTGAATAGGGCGTTGAGTTGCATGCATTGGGCCCGAAACCGAGTGACCTACCCATGGTCAGGCTGAAGTGGAGGTAAAGCTCCATGGAGGGCCGAACCGACCTCCGTTGAAAAGGCGGCGGATGAACTGTGGGTAGCGGAGAAATTCCAATCGAACTCGGAGATAGCTGGTTCTCCCCGAAATAGTTTTAGGACTAGCCTCATGTTAGATTTCCGGAGGTAAAGCACTGAATGGCCTAGGGCCCGAGAGGGTACCGAAGCCTATCAAACTAAGAATGCCGGAAAATTGATGCATGGGAGTCAGACTGTGTGAGATAAGTCTCATAGTCAAAAGGGAAACAGCCCAGACCTACAGCTAAGGTCCCAAAGCAGGTTTAAGTGGAAAAGGATGTGGAGCTGCACAAACAGCCAGGATGTTGGCTTAGAAGCAGCCACTCATTTAAAGAGTGCGTAATAGCTCACTGGTCGAGTGGCTCTGCGCCGAAAATTCAACGGGGCTAAAATCTGCACCGAAGCTTAGGCAGCAGCAATGCTGGGTAGGGGAGCGTTGTGTACGAGGAGAAGCGGTAGCGCAAGCGGTCGTGGATTGTACACAAGTGAGAATGCCGGAATGAGTAGCGCGAATGATGTGAGAATCATCATGGCCGAAAGCCTCAGGTTTTTGGAGGAAGGTTCGTCCGCTCCAAGTTAGCCGGGAGCTAAGGTGAGGCCGAAAGGCGTAGCCGATGCACATACGGTAGAGATTCCGTAGCCACCGAAAGATTTAAGCAGGGGGACACTTTTGAAGTGTATGAGCCGGGTGTTGGTTCCCGGTCGAAAGCGAGCGAATGAGCGAAGTCGTGCATGGAGAGAGGCGAGAAAAGCCCTGTGTATATCTAAGGTGCCCGTACCGCAAACCGACACAGGTAGGTAGGAAGAAGATTCTAAGGCCAACGGGAGAAGGGTTGTTAAGGAACTCGGCAAGTTGACCCCGTAACTTCGGGAGAAGGGGTGCTCATGAAAGTGAGCCGCAGAGAATAGGCCCAAGCAACTGTTTAGCAAAAACACAGGTCTGTGCTAAATCGAAAGATGACGTATACGGGCTGACACCTGCCCGGTGCTGGAAGGTTAAGGGGACATGTGCAAGCATCGAACCGAAGCCCCAGTAAACGGCGGCCGTAACTATAACGGTCCTAAGGTAGCGAAATTCCTTGTCAGGTAAGTTCTGACCCGCACGAATGGTGTAATGATTTGGGCACTGTCTCAACAGCCCGCCCGGCGAAATTGTAGTACCGGTGAAGATGCCGGTTACCCGCGACAAGACGGAAAGACCCCATGGAGCTTTACTGTAGCCTAATATTGGGTTTCGGTATTACATGTACAGGATATGTGGGAGACTGGGAAGCAAGAGCGTCAGCTTTTGTGGAGTCGACCTTGGGATACCACACTTGTGATATTGGAATTCTAACCTGCAGCCCTGAATCGGGTTGGGGGACATTGTTAGGTGGGCAGTTTGACTGGGGCGGTCGCCTCCTAAAATGTAGCGGAGGCGTTCAAAGGTTGGCTCAGCTTGGACGGAAACCAAGCCAAAGAGTGCAAACGCAAAAGCCAGCCTAACTGCGAGACTGACGGGTCGAGCAGTAACGAAAGTTGGAGTTAGTGATCCGGTGGTATGTGAGTGGAAATGCCATCGCTCAACGGATAAAAGTTACCCTGGGGATAACAGGCTGATCTCCCCCAAGAGTCCACATCGACGGGGAGGTTTGGCACCTCGATGTCGGCTCATCGCATCCTGGGGCTGAATTCGGTCCCAAGGGTTTGGCTGTTCGCCAATTAAAGCGGTACGCGAGCTGGGTTCAGAACGTCGTGAGACAGTTCGGTCCCTATCTGTCGTGGGCGCAGGATATTTGATGGGATCTGTCCCTAGTACGAGAGGACCGGGATGGACGCACCTCTGGTGCACCAGTTGTCACGCCAGTGGCACAGCTGGGCAGCTATGTGCGGATCGGATAAACGCTGAAAGCATCTAAGCGTGAAGCCGGCCCAAAGATAAGATATCCCACTGAGTCAATCAGGTAAGACCCCTTGAAGACTACAAGGTTGATAGGCATGAAGTGTAAGCGTGGTGACACGTTCAGCTAGCATGTACTAATAGGTCGAGGGCTTGACCACATCTTAGATTGGTTCTGCATTTGCCAAAAGCAGTTGTTGTTCAGTTTTGAGGGTGAGTTCCTCAAGAGAGAAAAGAGAATACAAGGCTAGGCTAATAGCGTTGCTTTTAGTATTCATAGCCGGTGCCGATGACGCCAAGGTCCCACCTGTTCCCATTCCGAACACAGTAGTTAAGCTTGGTTGTGCCGAAGATACTTGGTTGGAGACGACCTGGAAAAATAGGTAGGTGCCGGCTCTTTTCT
>NZ_JBBMFA010000075.1:0-809 GCF_040096265.1 Ruthenibacterium intestinale | reverse complement strand
AGTGAATTGTCAAACTAAGTGCAACAGGAATTGAGTTCAAAGTCCCATAATTCCCGGGCAGAATGGAAGTTAAGAACTTTGCGAGGCCTGGCGTTCAACAACGCCAGGTTTCGTTTTAATGTGGCGGGAGCAACGCGGGAAAGATTTCTGCCCTTGGGATAAAACTCCCGGAGCAGACCGTTCAGATTCTCGTTTGTGCCTTTCTGCCAGGCACAATACGGGTCGGCAAAATAGACCTCGCAATGCAATCGTTCTTCAATACGGCGCCAGTTGGCAAACTCTGTGCCCCGGTCGCAGGTAATGGTTTTGACTAGCTGCGGTGGAAAGACGGACAGGGCAGCGACAACGGCGTTTTCCATGGTCTCAGCTCTCCGGTCCGGCATCTTCACGGCAATGTAAAACCGGGTCTTTCGCTCCGCCAGGGTGGCAAAGCAGGCTTTGCTTTTGCCCTGGCCACTCACTACGGTGTCCGCTTCCCAGTGTCCGGCTTCCTGGCGGCTGTACACCGATTTGTCCCGCTTGCGGATGGATTTTCCCTTGCTGTACTTTCCCCGCGTTTCCTTGACTCCATGGCTCTTTCCCTTGCGGCGCAGTACCTTCAGATTGCCATTTACCAGGTATTTCTCATAGATCCACCGGTAGATGGTACTCCAGCTGGGCATCTTTCGTTCACAAGGGGTACAGGCGATCTGCTCCGGCGACCACGTCGCACGCAGCTTTTCCTCTATGTAGTCGATCACTTCTTGGGAATGGAACATCCCGCGGTGGCAGTAGGAGCGCCGCAGCAGGTACTTCTTCTGCGCCGTGTG
>NZ_JBBMFA010000074.1:0-78780 GCF_040096265.1 Ruthenibacterium intestinale | reverse complement strand
GTCAAGGCGGTTTGACGATGCAGCCGCGCAAAAGGGGCCCCTGCCCGGCGTCGTTTTCTTACGGAACCCCGGCCAAAGGCCTGCTTTTTCAGCATTTTTTAAATTTGGGGCGCCTCCACAAAGCAGTGGAGGTGCAGCGGGCTCAGCACTTTCAGCCCTTCGCCCAGTGCAAAGCCGCGGCCTGCGGCGCGCTGCTGGCTCTGCAGGGTGAAGTACGCCCGGTACATGGCCAGAAGCTCGTCGTTCAGCTGGGTGCGGTGCAGGGCCATGGCGGCGAATTTCTGTTCAAAGGTGTCGGTCACGTCCACCACGGTGTTGGGGTTCTGGGTGAAATAGAAGCCGATGGCTTCCGGCTGCCAGGGCTGGGTGCGGGTGCCCCGGGGATACTGGGCCAGCGCCGTGGAGATGAAGGCCTGCGCCGCGGCTTTTCCGGTGACCACATGGTCCTGATGAGCCTCGTAGGCAGCCCAGGGGTCCGGGCAGAAGAGGACATTGGGCCGGATGGTGCGCACCAGCTCGGCAATGCGGCCGGCCAGCGCGGGAATGCTCTCCAGCGAGCCGTCCGGCAAATCGAAAAAGTGGAACTGGGCGGCGCCCAGCGCCTTGCCGGCGGCCACGGCCTCGTCCCGGCGCAAAGCGGCCAGCTGTGCCGGCTCGATGGGAGCGCCCTGGGCGCCCAGATCGCCGTTGGTCACGGTCAGATAGTGGATTTCACAGCCCCGGGCGGCCAGCGCGGCAATGGTGCCGCCCATGCCGATCTCGTTGTCGTCCGGGTGGGGCTGGATGCACAGCGCGCGCTGTGCGGTCAGGATTTCGGGCGGTGTCAAAAAAGCGGAAAGATCCATTTGTATCCCTCATTTCTCCGCGCTGCGGCGGGTTTCAAGTTCGGTGCGGATATCTTCGATCTGAGCCGGCTTCAGCCGGTAGAACACAAGGGGAATCATGGCCAGCAAAAAGCACACGGCGGGCACCACGTACACGATCAGGCTGAAGCCGGTGACCACGGTGGGGTTGGGGTCCATGTTGTCCACGTAGTGCATGGCGGTCAGCGCCAGGCCCAGCACGCCTTTGGAGATGGTGGAGCTGAGCTTGTTCAGGAAGGTGTTCATGGAGAACACCACGCCTTCACCCCGGAAGCCCAGCTTCAATTCGGCAAAGTCGATGCAGTCCATCAGCATGGAGGTGCTGCTGATGGTGGTCATGCCGGTGAACGCGAAGCTGATGCCCAGCAGGATCAGGCCGGGCACAGGGCCGCCGCCCACGGCAAAGGGCAGGAAGCTGGAGACGGCGCCCGCGGCGCAGGCGGCCAGAAAGAGGTACTTTTTGTCAAACCGGCGGATCAGCGCCGGGGAGATGGCCATGCCGAAGATCATGCCCAGCACCAGGCTCAGGCCGATCCAGGTCACATAGCCGGAGTCGCCCCACACATACACGGCGAAATACATCTGCGCCACCTGGCGGATGTTGTTGACCATGTTGACCACCAGCAGCGAGACCATCAGCGCTTTCAGGGGGCCGTTGTCCAGAATGGTGTGAATGTTGCGCCGGAAGGGAATGCCCTTGGCGGGCGGTTCAATGCGCTCTTTCAGCGCAAAGCCGCTGAGCAGCATCAGCAGCGCGCCCACCCCCGCGATCACGCAGGCGGCCGCCGTGTAGGCGCCGGCGCTGCGCTCGCCGCCGAAGGCGTTCAGCAGGGACACGCTGCCCACGGACACGATCACCGTGCCCAGGGTGCCGCCGATCTTGCCCAGGGTCACCATGCCGTTCTTTTCATCGGCGTTGTGGGACGAGACCGAGGAGATGGCCCAGACGGGAATGTCATACACCGTGTAGGACATGCCCCACAGCACATAGCACACCGCGGCCAGGGCCACCGTGCCCGCGGCCGACCCGCCGAAGTTCCAGAAGCACAGCACCGTGGCAAGGGCGATGACAAAGGGGCCCGCCAGCAGGTAGGGGCGGAATTTTCCCCACCGGGTCTTGGTGCGGTCCGCGATCATACCCATCAGAATGTCGTTCACCGCGTCCCAAAGGCTGGCGGTCACCATGATGACCGTCACGCTCTGGGACGGAATGCGCAAAAGGTCTGTGAAGAAGAACATCACATACATGGTCACAAAGCTGTAGATCATGTTCTGCCCCAGCAGACTGCCGGTATAGGTCCATTTTTCCGTTTTGGTAATTTGTTTCATGGCGCGGACTCCTTTCCTCATATCCCCGCGGCGGTTCCGGCGTTTTCCATGCACAGGCGCAGAACGCCCTGCAGGCACTGCCGCCGCACGTCCCCCAACAGAACCAGCCGGGGCCGGTGCCCGGCGGGAACGGTCAACTGCTGTTCCATGCGCTGCATGTCCGCCGGGCTCAGGCAGTCGCATTTCACCGCCACAATGCCGGGGTTCAAAACGCAGGTCAGGCTGGTCACCGCGGTGCGCACAAGACCGCAGATCTGCTCCCGGTCCCGGGCGGCCCGGGCCGCCAGAAAGGCCTGCTCCAGCGTGGTGTCCCCCGCGGGCAGGCTGCCCACTTCGCCCGCAAAATCCGTGGAGCCCTTGAAGCGGCGGCCGTTCAGCACCAGTCCGCTGCCCACGCCGTTGCCGAAATAGAGATAGGCCAGGTGGTCGGTCTCGCCCGCAAAGCGGTCCGCGTACAGCCCCCAGGCGGCCAGCCCGATGTCGTTTTCCACCCACACGGGGCAGTCCAGCGCCTGCTCCAGCACCGCGCCGAATTCCACCCCTTCCAAAGCGGGCAGCGCGGGAATGCTGGTCACCACCCCGCCGCTGACCACACCGGGCACGCCCACGCCCACCGCGGCCAGGGGGATGTTTTCCGCCCGGGCGCGCATCCGCCGGATGCAGTCCAGCGTCTCGTCCACAATGGGCCCGGCGCCGATGTCCACGTCCTCCCAGCAGAAAATTTCGCCCGCCGCGTCCGCCAAAGCGCAGGTGTAGCGCCGCTCATAATAATACAGCGCCAGAAAACAGAACTGGCGGCGGTTGAATGCATACAGATGGGCGGTCCTTCCGCCCGTGGGCCCGCCCGGCCCCGCCGGAAGCACGCGCCCTTGGGCCACCAGTTCGTCTACGGCTTTGCCCACCGTCACCAGCGACAGGCCGGTCAGCCGGCTCAGCTCCGGTTTGGTCAGGGGGCCGCGGGTGCGCAGCAGCGCCTCCACCGCGTCCATGTTCATCAGCCGAAGGGTTTGCGGCTTGCCAACAGGTTCCACGAGCAACGCCTTCTTTCTTAATAAACTTTCTTTATTAATTAAGCATAACATGCACGTATCCGCCTGTCAATCGCTGCGGAAAGAGGCGGGAGCACAAAAAAACAGCCGGGGCCCGCAGACCCACGGCTGTAAAAACAGATCAAATGCCGGCTTTCCGCGCCAGCCGCATTCCGCCGAACACGGGCGCGCTGCCGTTGCCGCGCACCCGGGCAGCCCGCAGCGGTTCCGGCAGGTTGTTTTCCACACGGGCGGCATAGGCCGTGTTGCGCAGGCATCCGCCCGCGAACACCAGCCGGAACGGGGCGTCCGGCGCAAGGTGCAGCTTTTGATGGCCGGCCCGGATCAGCCGGGCCAGATGCGCCGCGCCCTGGGTCAGAATTTCTTCCCGCAGGGGTTCCGCTTCGGGCCAGTTCAGCACAAGGGCCGCCAGCGAGGCGACCTCGTCGCACCCTTCCAGCGCGGTGGCTGTCTGCGGCAGCTGGTCCAGCGGCGTGTTCAGCGCCCGGGCCACCTCTTCAAACCAGGGGGCGTAAGGGCCGCATCCGTCGCAGTACAGCAGCGCCTGTTCCAGCGCGCGGCAGCCCAGCCAGTAGCCGCTGCCCTGGTCGCTGAAGCCGTAGCCCCAGCCGCCGCTGCGGGTGACGGCACCCCGGGCGTCCACCCCCAGGACGATGGAGCCGGTGCCCGCGATCAGCACCAGGCCGGGAGGGTCCGCCGCGGCGTAGAAGCCCAGCACCGCGTCGTTGCACAGGGTGTATTGCTCCGGTTTCCAGCCCAGGCTTTGCAGCAGTTTGTGCAGGCGCGCCTCGTCCTGGGCGCAGTCGCAGCCGGACATGCCGAACACCGCATGACGCACCTGTTCCAGCTGGATGCCCGCCCGCTGCCACAGGGCGTTCAACCCCGCGGAAATGTTCTGGCGCACAGCGTCCTCGCCCACGGACTTGATGCTGGCCGCACCGCTTTGAAGCCGGACGGAGACGGACCGGTCCTCGCTTTCCAGCAGAAAATCCGTTTTGGTGCCGCCGCCGTCCACCGAAAGATAATAGTTCATGGTTTGCCCTCCCATGTCTTCGGGAATTGCCCCGGTGTTTTTGCCGCAGGCCCACGGATGAGGGACCTGCAAAACTTACTTAATAAACTTTATTTAGTAACAGAATAACACCTTTTCCGAAGCGCTGTCAATCGGCGGCTATTTAAAAATCAGATTGCGGTATTCCCGCGGCGACATGTGTTCCACGCTTCGGAAGATTTTGTCAAAGTGGGAGGCGCTGTTGAAGCCGCTTTGCAGTGCGATCTGCAGCAGCGAGCACTTTTCGGGGCTGCTCAGCATTTCCTTGGCATTGGACAGGCGCACCAGATTGGTGTACTGGGGAATGGACAGTCGGGTGATGCGGTTGAAGTTGCGCGACAGCGTGTATTCGTTGACGTAAAACACTTTGGCCAGCGAGGCCAGGGTGATGTTTTCCACATAATGGTTCTGAATGTATTCACACACGCTGGAAACCAGCTGGTGATGATCCGAGATGGCCGGGTTGCGGCTGTTGCGATAGACCGATTCCAGCAGCAGAAGCGACTCGGCCAGCAGTGTTTCCATGTGCAGAAGCGAAGTGGGCGACTGGTTTTTGTACTCTTCCAAAAGGGTGAACAGCAGCTTGCGCAGCGCGGCGCGCTGCTCGCCGCACAAAGAGAACCGCAGATAGGGCGCTTTCGACTGAAACAGATGAAGCTGTGCCAGCCGGCTGCCCAGCGACTGAAGAAAGGCAAAATCCCAGTTGACCAGCAGCCGCTCGGAATAAATTTCCTCGCTGGAGATGGTGCGGTGGCGCACTTCCGGCGGGATCAAAATCACGTCGCCCTGATGCAGGGTGAACTTTTCCTGATCGAAGCAGTAAATGCGGCTGCCGATCAGCTGAAAATACAATTCGTACTGGAAGTGTGTATGGACCTGAAACATGTTGCTGGTCTGCCGGAACTCCATATGGTCCACATAGATGAGGCTCTCTTCCAAGGCGATCCCTCCTGTACCGTTGATCCGAAAGACGGATCTGTTTTTATTTATAGTCAGTTCTTTCGGGAATGTCAAGAAAGCACAATTTCCAAAAAAGAAACGCAAAAAACAGGATGAGAAAAACGGCGGTTTCTGTTAAACTATCTGTCGGCGAGAATGCTGCGGAAAGGATGATTGGATGGATTTTTTGCAGATGCGCACCGAAATCGGCGCGGTGGCGGCAGGCATCGGGCTGGGGCCGGATGTGTGCGGCGCGGTGGCCGAATGCGCGCAAAATGTGCTGAACGAGGAAACGGTGCGCCTGTGCGCCCGGCTGACGGAGCCGGAAACCGCCCGCGATGCGGCGCAGCGGATCAGCGAGCTGTTTGTGCAGGACCCGGGCGGCGCTGCCAAGCTGACGCTCTTTTTAGGGGCCGCCTGCCTTGCCCGCGAAAAATGGGCGCAGATCGGCGTGGCGGACGAGATTTTCTGGGACACGGCCGCCTGCCTTGCCCGGTTCGTACAGGAGATGCGCCAGCGCACGGGCCGGCCGCTGTTTGACCGGGAACAATGGGCGTGGCGGCAGATGTGCGGCCGCCTGTTCCGGCTGGGAACGCTGGAGTTTGAATATGTGGTCGTGGAAGAGGGCGCGTGCCGGCCCTGGGGCGTACAGCCGGGTCAGGCGGTTTTGTCGGTGCATATCCCCGGCGACCGGCCTTTGACGGAGCAGAGCCTGCGCGAATCCTACCGGCAGGCGGCGGCCTTCTGGGAAAAATACGAGGCGGCCTTTTGCCCGGTGGGACGGCCGGTGCTCTGGTGCTGCGACAGCTGGCTGCTTTCGCCCATGCTGGCCCAGTGCCTGCCGGCATCCTCGGCGATCCGGACGTTTGCACGGGCATATGAGCTGTACGATGTGGACCCGGCGGACGAATCGTTTTACTTCTGGCTGTTCGGCGGCAAAAAGAAGCCGGAGGAGCTGGAGCAGCGCACGTCTTTGCAGCGGGCGGTGGCGGAAAAGCTGCGCCGGGGCGAACCCATCGGTTCCGCCAGAGGTTTTTTAGCATTTTTAAAATGATTTTTTCAGATGTTGCAGATTTGACCGGACCAAAAGCAGAAAAAGAAGAGTTTTGTGCGACCAATCGTACAGAAATCATCTGTTTTTCAAACAAAAAATAGGGAAAATGTGCACAACGGCGCTGCAAAGAACTCAAGAAAAGACAATAAACGTGCGTGAAACGCAAGAAAAGCAAAGACTTTAGAGCCTGCGGTTGTTACAATAAAAACCACAGGGACATGTCCGAGAAACGATGAATGAACATGGAAGGTGGAAAACAATGAAAAAGTTCCGCAAGCTGTTATCTTTGGCGATGGCGGCAGTTTTGGCTGTGAGTATGAGCGCCTGCACCGGTATGCCGGGCGCTGCGGATGAGCCGGAGACCTCCGGTTCCGCCACGGGCACATCCGGGGATGAGCAGGTCACGCTGCGTTTTTCCTGGTGGGGTGACAACCTTCGTCATGAGGCGACGCTGGCTGCCATCGAAAAATACCAGGAACTGCACCCCAACGTAAAGATTGAGGGCGAGTACGGCGGATACACCGGCTTTTATGAGAAGCTGATCGCGCAGCTGGGCGGCGGCAACGAGCCGGACATCATGCAGCTGGACGCCATGTGGATCTACGACCTGGCCAACAAAGGCGACTATTTTGTGAACATGGCTGAGCAGGACATCGTGGACCTGTCTCAGTTTGACGAGACGTTTATGCAGGACAACTGCACGGTGGACGGCACGGTGCTGGGCGTACCCACGGGCCTGAACGCCGAGGTGTTCATGGTCAACAAGGATATGTTTGACGAACTGGGCGTCGAGATCCGTGACGACTACACCTGGAACGACCTGATCGAGATCGGCAAAAAGCTGAAGGAAAAAGACCCCGAGGGATTTTTGCTGCGCGGCGACTTGATCAACGTGGAATACATCCTGAAAAAATATGTCATCCAGCTGACCGGCAAGGAATGGATTGACAGCGAGAAGAATTTCGGCTTTACCGAGGATGAGCTGGCGGCCGGCTATCAGTTCATTCTGGACCTGATCGACAACAACGTGCTGCCCCCGATGAAAGAGATCATCGAATACAACACCAGCGACACGCTGAACCCCAAGTGGACCGAGGGCCGTGTGGGCGGCGCCATCGAGTTCGTCAGTGCCTTTGACGGCTGGCAGAGCACCACCCCGTCCGAACTGGTTGTTGTGCAGTGCCCGACGATGGAAGACGCCAAGGCCAGCGGCCTGCTGGTCCGTCCGTCTCAGCTGTTCGGCGTCAGCAAGAATTCCGCTCACCAGGACGTGGCGCTGGATTTCGTGCAGTTCATGATGAGCGATCCCGACGGTGTGAAAGCGCTGGGCACCACGCGCGGCGTGCCTGCGTCCGCAGCGGCCCGTCAGATCCTGGCGGACGACGGCCAGCTGAACCCGATGCTGCAGGAAGCGGTGGACGCGGCGGTCCCCAACGCGTTTAAGCCGGAGAGCGCCTACACTTCCAACACGGAGATCAAGGTTGCCGGCGAGCAGACCCTGGAGGCCATGGGCTATCCTGATGCTCGGCGAAAAACTCGCGGAGCTTGTCAGCTTCTTCGGGTAGGACAAAGCCGAAGCCCTGTCCGTCCACTCTGCAATAGAAAACAATTTTCATGTTCGCCACCTCAATCGAAAATATCTCGGATTTTATATGCGATCTCAATGCGCTTGTCAGGGTACACCAGTACCCGGTCGATCAGCAGCTCGGCCAGCTCGGTGGTCAGCGTGTCCGCATCGAAAATTGCCTTGGACGCTTCCATGCGGCTGTCCTGCCGTGCCTGTTCGTCCTGCTTCTGTTTCGCCTGTGCCAATACTGCGGCATAGGCGTTTTTCGTTTTCAGCAGCAGCTCGTCACACGCGGCCTTTTCTGCCTTGTAGGTATTCAGGTCGATCTCGCCCATGAGATAGCGTTCATACAACGTGCGCTTGCCGTCTTGCAGCGTCTCGATCTGCTTCTCATATTCGGCGCGTTCCGGTACGGAAGCATCTACCCGGAGCGTACCGTCAGGGGCAAGCGGCGCGGTGGCTTCCATCTGCTTTTTCAGCGTCAGGAATACCGCCTGTTCCAGCTCCGCGGCGTTCAGACGCATCTTGTGGCAGCGGCTTTCTACGTCCGCCTCGGAATGGCGGCAGTGATAATATGAGGTTTTCTGCATGGTGCGGGACAGCGCATGACCGCAGCAGCCACAGAAGGCTTTGCCTTTCAGCGGGTAGTCCCGCTTTTTCTTGTTTGGCTGGGAAAAGCGGAGCTGGCTGGCCTGCACGGTATCAAACACGGCTTTCTCTATGATGGCCGGGTGATGGTCGGGGATGATGTACCACGATTCTCTGTCCTTCAGGCGGCTTCTGGTGCCGCCTACTTCGAGAACCGCCCGCTTGCCGATCACATACACGCCGGTGTAGCGTTCGTCCTCCAAAATGCGGAGAATGGTGGATGCACTCCAAATCCCGTGGCAGCGGGAAATATCGTGGGTATGATTACCGTGCGCCGCTTTGTACTGGCCGGGGGTAGGGATGCTTCTGCGGAACAGCTCCCGTGTGATGGCGGTGGCGTTGATGCCCTCGGCGGCAAGCTGGAAGATGAGCTGCACAACGGCAGCGGCCTCCGGGTCAGGCTCCATTCTGCCATCGGCGCTTTTGCGATAGCCGTAGGGACAGATTTTGCTCTGATACTCGCCGCGCTGCATCTTGGCGTACTTGGCGCTCTTGGTCTTGATGGACATATCGCGGCTGTAATATTCGCTGATGAGATACTTGAATGCTACGTCCATGCCGCCGGTGTCACCCTTGAATTTGCTGCTGTCAAAATCGTCGCTGATGGAAATGAAGCGGGTATGGAACAGCGGGAACACGCGCTCGATAAAGTAGCCGGTTTCAATGCTGTTTCGCCCGAAGCGGGAAAAATCCTTGACGATGATGCAGTCGATTTGATTGGCCCGCACCAGCTCAATGAGCTTCTGTACCTGCGGACGCTCAAAATTCGTGCCGCTGTACCCGTTGTCGATGAACTCCATGATCTCCGCGTTCAGAGCTTCGGGCATGGAAGCCGCATATTCGTGGAGGACAAGGCTCTGATTTTCAATGCTCAGGCTGTCGTACTTGTAATCCTCGATGGAGAGGCGGATGTAGAGGGCGATCACATATTTCTGCATTGTTCCAGCACCTCCGCATAGGTTTCAAACTCGCTCTGAAAGCGATAGCGCACCGTGATCTGCTTGTCGTGGGATACCTCGATGCGGTCGATCAGCCGTTCAATGAGTGCGCCGGTCAGCCCACGGTCGGTCTTGATCTGCGCGGCATCCTGTTCCAGCGCCCGGTGCTGCTCAATCTGCGTATCCATCGTCCGCAGGCCGTCCTCCAACTGCTCTATTTCTACGGCGAGGTCGGCAATGCGGCTTTCGTACTTCTCCTTGTAGTCGAAGTATTCATCCTTGGTGAGAACACCTTGGACGAGGTTTTCATATAAGCTCCGCACGATACCGCGAAGCCGCTGGATTTCCTGCTTGCGGCTGGTGATCTTCTCCCGCAGCTCAGCGCGGTCAGCGGCCTGTCGGGGCAGCTCTGCAAGGGAGAGGGTATATTGCCCCAGCACCGTATCAAGCGCATCCTGAAGCATATCTGCCAGCATATCCAGCAACGCATCCTCGCGGATGGTCACGCCGGGGCAGGCATTCTTGCTGATTCGGCTCTGGCTCAGACAATGGTAGAAGTACACATCGTCGGACTTCTTGCGGATGTTTCTCTGCCGGTGCAGACTGCCGCCGCAATGGGCGCAGAACACCTTGCCTTTGAGAAGATTCGGCGTGAAGGCTTTGACCTCCCGTGCCTTGGCGCGGCTGGCGGTCTGATTGAGAATTTCCTGCACCGCCGCGAACTGTTCCCGGCTGATGATGGCCTCGTGGGTGTCCCGTACCACCGTCCATTCCTCGGCATCGGCCTTGATCTGCCGGTGATCCACGGTTTTGGTTTGGCCCTGAACGAGATCTCCGGTGTAGACCTCGGAGCGGAGAATGACGCCGACTGTCCGGGTCTGCCACTTGCCGCTGCCGAGCAAATTTGCGTGAGTGATCTTTCCCTGCATCTTCTTGTAGTGGCTGGGAGTGAGAACGCCCGCTTCATTCAGCCGCACGGCGATGGTATTGAGGCCAGCGCCCTCGGAAGCCCAGCGGAACATCCGCTGCACCACAACGGCGGCAACAGGGTCGATGATAAGCTGGTGGCAATCGTCCTCCGCTTTCAGATAACCGTAGGGAGTACGCGCACCGATGAACTTGCCGTCCTTCATGGCCTGCCGCTGCTGCGCCCTGATCTTGCGCCCAATGTCCAAAGCGTAGGCTTCGTTTATCATGTTCCGCAGCGGGATGATGATAACTGCGTCAAGGCGATGTAGTTGCGGATGGTATCTCCGCTCACACCGGCATCCTGACCAACTTCATCATCGCTGCGGAACTTCGCCGAAATTTTCGGCGAAGTCAGATCCGTTCGTGCGCCCTGCCGCTTGATGGCCTCCATCTTCATCTTGTAGGCTTTGGCGCGTTCGGATGGAAGAATATTCTCGCGCTGGAGGTTGCTGTCCACCATGATAATGGTGGCAGCGTCCCGGTCAATGTCGCGGACAATAACCGGCATGGTGGCCAGCCCAGCCAGCTCGCAGGCGTGTTTGCGGCGGTGGCCTGCAATCAGTTCATAGCCGCCGTCCTCCCGTGGCCGCGCCAGCGCGGGGACGAGGACGCCGTACTCCTTGACGCTTTCGGCGGTTTCCTGCATGGACGCATCCTCCCGCACCTGAAAGGGATGATCCGGGAATGGATGCAGCTCGGAGAGCGGAATCTGAACGACTACTTCCTGCTGCGGTTTCGGCTTTTTGGATGGCACGGGCTTTTTGCCCGGTTCTTTCTGCGCTGTTTTTTCCGGCATTGTGTTCCTCCTGTCGGCATCTGATTTTGGGTACAAAAAAAGGACATTTCTTCTTTTCAGAGGAAATGTCCTGATTTCTTGGACGGGCTGACAGCCCGCCCAAACGGTATTTTATTTTTGTCGTTACTATAACACCCCCTACGATATAACTACTTCGCGGCTCGATTTTTCGGTTTGGAAAAGGATGAAAAACCTTGCCAGATAACCGAAAACCCTTGATATACGGGGCTTTTCCGGTTTGTCGTAATTATACCGTAAGGGCACTCCTGCGCCAGCCTGCTGCTGAAACAGGGGGTGCCCATGAAGCAGATCCAGGAATGGCTGGGCCACAGCGATATCTCCACCACGGCCAACATTTACGCCCACCTGGATTCCCAGTCGAAACAACTGAGCGCCGCCACGATGGAGAAGGCCCTGGCGCTTCCCGAGGAACTGCCGGAAAGCCGGTGGTAAGGCAGAAAAAATGCTGTCGGCGTCAGGACAATAAAAAGCGGCGCTATGCCGATAAACATCGACATAGCGCCGTTTTCTGGCGCAGCGGGAGGGATTCGAACCCTCGTGTGGTTGCCCACAAACTGATTTCGAGTCAGCCCCGTTATGACCGCTTCGATACCGCTGCATATTTAATTTTCAAGCACCGTCCTGCAAGACATTTGGAAAAATGCAAGATTTCGATGCAAGATAACAAGGGAAAATTCAGATGTGCACCCGAGGAAAAGCCCGTTGTTAAGCCATTCCTTGCGGACAAATTGACCAAAGGGCGAGAGTCTTTCGAGTCAGCCCCGTTATGACCACTTCGATACCGCTGCATCTTCTTTTTTCAGCTGCCTTTCTTTGAAACAGGCAGCTTTGTTATTATACCAAATCCCCGCGGTGCCGTCAATGCCGACGCCGCGGGGATCGCTTTTAAAATTCACACACCGGCGGCAGCACATACAATAGAATGCACAGATAATGCAGCACGCTGCCCGCCAGCACGAACAAATGCCAGATGCCGTGCATGTAACGCACTTTGTGCCAGGCGTAAAACACGATGCCGCCGGTATAGCACAGCCCGCCGCCCAGAAGCAGCCAGAACCCCGCCGGGGCCAGGGCGTCAAGAATGTCCCCCAGCACCCACACGGCCGCCCAGCCCATGGCCACGTACAGAACCATGGAGATTTTTTCAAAACGCTGCAGGTCAATGGCGTTCAGCACCACGCCCAGCAGCGCCGCCGCCCAGATGATCCCGCACACCAGCGGCCCCCGCGTACTGCCGCCCAGCAGGATCAGCGTGAAGGGCGTATAGCTGCCGGCGATCAGAAGATAAATGGTGGAATGGTCCAGAATGCGGAAAAAGCGTTTGACGCCCCGCTGCGGAAACGAATGGTACAGCGTGCTCATGGTGTACAGCACCACCAGCGAAAGCCCGTATACAAGGCAGATCACCGCGTTGCGCGGTGTGGAAAACAATGCGGCAATGGTCACCAGAACGCTGGTGCCCACCACGGACAGAAGGCTGCCCATGCCGTGGCTGACCGCGTTGAAGATCTCTTCGCCTTTGGTATAAAATTTGGTTGGGTCTGTCTCACGGACCATGCAAATCCCCTCCTTTAAATCTTATTATATACGATTTTGAGAACAAAATAAATGGGTTTCTGTAAATATATTATATGGTTTTTAAAACCAGATTGTGAAAAAGGAAAGAAAGTTTTGTGTGATTGAACGAAAAAGGGCTGCGCAGCTGTAAAGGAAAGGAAGAATATGGTATACTGAAACAAAAAACAGACGGCCGGACGCTTCTATTGGGAAACGGTCGGGAATATACATTGACTTAGCAGGGTGCGGCCCAAAACGCCGCGCAGGGAAAAGCGAGGTGCCGCGATGGAAAAATATATGGCAGTGCCGGCTTCGGACGGATTGGCATTCGGTCCGGTGTGCCGCGTGCGCCGTTCCATGTCGGGAATGGGGAGAGCCGTGCTCAACCCGCGCCAGGAAGAAGCGGCCTACCGGTCCGCCCTGACCCGTGCGCAGCAAAACCTGGACCAGCTGATTGCAAAGGCGAGCGGGGATGAAAAGGCGATTTTTCAGGCCCAGCAGGTGATGATGGCGGACGAGGGCCTTCAGAACGAAGTGCTGGCGTACATTCACGCGGGTGCGGGCGCGGCCGCCGCGGTGGAGCGCGCGGCGGGGATCTTTGCCGGGCGCATCCGGGCGCTGGACGACGATTATCTGCGGGAGCGCGCCTGCGACGTGCTGGACGCCTGCTACCGCATTGTGGACGTGTTGGACGGGCCGCAGGCACAGATGCCGCCGCTGAACTCGCCCAGCATTCTGGCGGCGGAGGAACTGTACCCTACCGATATTTTATCCATTGACCGGCGGATGATTCTGGGGCTGGTGATGGGGGCGGGGTCGGCCAACGCGCACGCGTCCATCATTGCCCGGACCATGGGCATTCCGGCGGTGGTTCTGGCCGGGCAGGAATTTCTGGATGTGTGCGACGGCAAGATCGCGGCGATAAACGGCAGCACCGGCGATTTGTGCCTGGAGCCGGACGAGGCCACCAAGGCCCGGTTCGCCCACAGCATCCGGCGGGCGCGCCGGCACACGCTGACCGAGGAGCGGCTGCGCTATGCGGCCTGCGTCACCCGGGACGGAACGCCCTTTGAACTGTATGCCAACTGCTCCACTGTGGAGGATGTGCGCGCGGCCGTGGATGCGGACGCCCAGGGCGTGGGCCTGCTGCTGAGCGAGTACACGGTGCGCCCCGGCGAGAACGACAGCGAAGAGGCGCAGTATCAGTTTTACACCGCCTGTCTGAACGCGGCCAAGGGAAAGCCGGTGACCATCAGCACCTACGGCGGCAACGGGCCGGAGGGCGCGCTGGAACCCAACCCGGCGCTGGGGATGCGGGGCATCCGGTACAGTCTGGCGCACCCCCAGTGGTTCCAGACGCAGATGGCCGCGCTGCTGCGGGCAGGCGTGCAGGGCAACCTGCGGGTGGTTCTGCCCATGGTGAGCACGGCCGATGACGTGGAGCGCGCGCTGGAGTTTCTGCACGCGGCCAAGGCGTCGCTGCGCAAGCGGCGGGTGCCTTTTTCCGAAAACGTGCCGGTGGGCGTGATGATCGAGACGCCGGCCGCTGCCCTGAGCGCCCGGGAACTGGCGCGCAAGTCGGCCTTTTTCCACATCAGCACCACGAACCTTGCCCAGTACGCCCATGCGGCGGACCGGGGCAGCGCCACGGTGCAGGAGTATTTTCCGCAGTTTTCCCCGGCGGTGCACCGCATGGTCAGCATGACGGTGGAGGCGGCCGCCGAGGCGCGCATCCCCGTCTGTGTGTGCTGCGAGAGCGCTGCGCGGCCGGAACTGGCCGAGGTGTACCTGCGGCTGGGCGTGCGGCAGCTGAGCATGGCCTACGGAAGCCTGCTGGGCATCAAGGAATATTTGATGGGGATCTCCCTTTGAGCGGGAGAGTGCCCCGTGAGCCAAAACGACGGATAAAAAAACCGGCATGACCGAGGGGTCATGCCGGTTTTGTTTTGCGGGAAGGCGGGGGTCAGTTCCGGTTTTCCGCCAGGAAGAACAGCGCCACGGTGCCGGGGCCGGAATGGGTTCCGATGACCGGCCCGATGTAGTTGATGTGGATGTCCTTGGTGCCGAAGCGGCTGCGGATCTGGTCGGCTACGTACTCCACGTCCGCCTGGCAGTCGCCGTGGCTGATGAACACGGTCTGATGGGCATTGTCGATGCCGGTTTTGGCCATTTGGTCCACCAGGGCGTCCAGGCTTTGACGGCGGCCGCGGACCTTTTCCATGGGGATCAGGTGGCCTTCGTCGTCCACGTGAAGCACGGGTTTGATGTTCAGCATGGTGCCGAAGAACGCGGCGGCGCCGGACACGCGGCCGCCCCGTTTCAGATGGTTCAGATCGTCCACGGTGAACCAGTGGGACAGTTTCAGCCGGTTGTCCGTGACCCACTGGGCCACCTCTTCCAGGGATTTGCCCTGCTTTTTCTGCTGCGCAGCCAGATAGACCAGCAGCCCTTCGCCCATGGAGGCGGCCAGGGTGTCCACGGTGACCACCTTGCGCTGGGGATACTGCTCGGCCAGCTCTTCAAACATCAGGCGGCTGGCGTTGTAGGTGCCGGACAGACCGGAGGAAAAGGCCAGGTACAAAACGTCGGTGCCCTGCTGCAGCAGCGGCTCCACAATTTCGCGGAAGCGCTCGGGCGTGATCTGGGTGGTGCTGGACTGAGCCCCGGCACGCAGCTTGTCGTAAAACGCGGAGAAGGACATGTCCTTGCCCGCAGGGTCGTTTTGGTAGGTTTGGCCGTCTACGGTGAAATAGAGGGGGATGACGTCCACATCCATCTCGCGGATCAGCTCGGGCGAGAGGTCGGTGGTGGAATCGGTCAAAATGCGGTAATCGCTCATAATTGCTTCTCCTTTGTCATGGATCTGTTAAGAGTTATTGTAACACATTTGTCAACGTTTGAACATGCCGGCGCAAAAAAGAAATCCCGCCGAAGTCCGGCGGGCGGGTTCAGCGGGTCTTCTGGTTGTATTCTTCCAATGTGATGCCCTGGCCCATGATCTGCGCGGCGGCGTCCTTGCCCACGTAGCGGTAGTGCCAGGGCTCGTAGGTGATCCCGGTCACGGTTTCCTTGCCCTGGGGATAGCGCAGGATGAACCCGTATTCGGCGCAGTGGGCCTGCAGCCACTCAAACTCCGGGGTCTGGTCAAAATCGGCGGTCAGGTCGTCGTGGCCGGCGTACCAGTTGGCGGACACGATGTCCGCCGCCAGCCCCAGGTTGTGCTCGCTGGTACCCGGGCGCGCCACCCACTGGGCCGCCTGTTTTTCCGCCTCGTCCCGGGGAAAGCCCTCGTCTACAAAGCTCTGGGTCTTGCGGGCGAACAGGCTGCGCTGCCGGTCCACGCTGCGGTAGGCGGATACTAAGTAGAGCTTGCAGCCGGCCGCCTCGGCATCCGCCAGCATGGCCTCCAGCGCGTCGGCGGCGCGGGCGTCAAAGGGGCGGTTTTCGTAGCCTTCGATCATCACGGTTTTGACGGAGAAATCCTCCGGCAGCGGGTTGGCGGCGTTGACCAGACGGGCGGCCCAGTCCTCGCCGGGAACCGCGGCGGCCGCCGCGGTCCCGGATGCGCTGCCATCCGAGGAGGAGTGAGAGGTGGAAGAGGAACCGTCCATCATGTCCGACATGCCGGACTTGACGTCGGACTCCACCCGGGACATGCCGCTTTCCACGTCGTCCATCAGGGTGGAGGAAGAGTGCATGGAGGAAGAGGACGAAGAGGAAGAATCACTCATACATCCGGACAGAAGCCCCATGCACAAAGCAAGGCTCAAAGTGACGGCAAACAGTTTTCTGCGCAAAATCAAAACTCCCTTTCACGCCGCGGGCAAAAGGGAGTTTGGTTTTCGGATGCCCTCTGACCCGCGGCTATTGTAAATTGCCGGTCAGAGCCATTGCCACCGCCAGCGCCGCCAGCGGGGCCGTTTCACAGCGGAGAATGCGCGGGCCCAGCGTCACGGGAACACATCCCGCCTGCACGGCCGCCTGTGCTTCTTCGGGGGAAAAGCCGCCCTCGCTGCCGGTGATGATGGCAAGAGCGCCCGATGCGCCCTCCAACCGGCTAAGTAAAGGTTCTCCGCCCGCCTCGTAGCAAAAAAGTGCCCGGTCTTTGGCCGCGGCCTGCCCGATCATCTGGGCAAAGGTCAAAGGCATGGCGACCCGGGGGATCACGCCGCGGCCCGCCTGTTTGGCCGCCTCGAAGGCGATGCGGTTGTAGCGCTGGTTTTTCACGTCCTCTTTTTTGGGCGCGGCCACGCAGAACCGGCTGAAGAAAGGCACGATCTCCACCGCGCCCAGCTCCACCGCCTTTTGAATGATCCATTCCAGTTTGTCCTGTTTGGGATAGCCTACGTATAGCGTAACCGGAACCGACGGCTCCGATACACTGGGGCAGCTGGAAATCACTTCCAGCTCCACCTGTTCCGGGGCCGCGCTGCACACACGGCAGGCGTAGTCGGTGCCGGCGGTGTCGCACACTGTGACCGCAAGGCCCGGCCGGGCGCGCATGACCACGGCCAGATGGCGCGCGTCCGCACCGGACAAAAAGGCGCGGTCGCCGTGGATCTCGGTTGTGAAATAGCGATGGGGCATCGTTTTACTCCTCCCGGGCCGGATGTCCGCACACAAGGCAGACCCAGCCGTTCTTTTCCTTTACCTGGCGCACGCACAGGCCGGCGGCCTTCACCGCTTCGATGACTTCGTCCCGGCGGGTGTCGATGATGCCGCTGGCCATGAATACGCCGTCCTTTTTCAGCAGGGCGGGCACCCCGGGCACCAACGCCTTGATGGCGTTGGCCACGATGTTGGCGCAGATGATGTCGTAGGTGCCGCTGGCCTTGTCGGACAGATCGCCGATGAGCACCTTGAAGTGCTCGGTCACGCCGTTGCGGGCGGCGTTCTCGCCGGCGGTGCGCACGCACATGGGGTCGATGTCCACGCCCTCAGCCTCGGCCGCGCCCAGCTTCAAAGCGGCGATGGCCAGAATGCCGGACCCGGTGCCGATGTCCAGCACCCGCTCGCCGCCGTGCACGGTCTCGTCCAGCACGGTCAGGCACAGGGCCGTGGTCTCGTGGGTGCCGGTGCCGAAGGCCATGCCCGGGTCCAGGGTGATGACGGCCCGGTCCGTGTCGTACTGCTCCCAGCTGGGCACCACGGCCAGCCGGGCGCCGATGTCCATGGCGTGGTAATACTGCTTCCAGCCGTTCTCCCAGTCCTCCTGGCGCACGCCTTCCAGCGCCATGGTGTAGGGAACCTCGGCCCGGGCCAGCCGGTCCCGCATCAGGTCCGCGATCTCGGCCACGTTTTCGTCCGGGGCGATGTACAGGTGCACGATCACCTCGTCCCGCTTTTTGTCCAGCAGGTCCTGCTCGATCAGGTCCACGTGGGCGATGGCCTCCACCTGGCTCTCCAGATCGCGGTAGTCTTCAATGTAGATGCCGCCGCCGGAAATGCCCGTGGCGATGGCCTCGGCCGTGTCGGAAAAACGGGCGGGAACAGTCAGTTTGATATCGGTCCAATCCATTGTATGTCAGTCTCCTTTTTTGGGTTCGTTTTGTTTGGAAATGTGCGCTTCGCGCCAGGCGCGCACGGCCTCCAGCTTCTGTTTGGCGCGGGCTTCGCTGCCCGCTTCGGTGGGCTCGTAATAGCGGGTGCCCCGCAGGTTCTCCGGCAGGCAGTCGAAGGCGGCCACCTTTTCGGCGGTGTCGTGGGCGTAGACGTAGCCCTCGCCGTAGGACAGCTCCTTCATCAGGCGGGTGGGCGCGTTGCGGATGATCAGGGGCACCGGCTCGTCCAGCATTTTCAGGGCGTCGGCCTTGGCGTGCTCGTAAGCTTTGTACACCGCGTTGGAGCGGGGCGCCAGGGACAGGTAGATCACCGCCTGGGTCAGCGCCAGGCTGCACTCCGGCATGCCGATGAAGTGACAGGCGTTGTAGGCGTCCACGGTCAGGGTCAGCGCACGGGTGTCCGCCAGGCCGATGTCCTCGCTGGCAAAGCGGATCAGCCGCCGGGCCACGTACAGGGGGTCCTCGCCGGCCTCCAGCATGCGGGCCAGCCAGTACACCGCGGCGTCCGGGTCCGAATTGCGCATGGACTTGTGCAGCGCGGAGATGAGGTTGTAATGCTCTTCGCCGTTTTTATCGTACAGCAGCGATTTTTTGGAGACACACTGCTCCACCAGCGACCGTTCCACCACGGTTTTGTCCCCTTCGCGCCGGCCGTTGAGCACCGCCATTTCCAGCGTGTTCAGCGCCGTGCGGCCGTCGCCGTTGGCAAACCGGGCGATCATGCCCAGGGTGTCGTCGTCCACCTGCACCTGCTGGCCGCCGAAGCCCCGCTCATCGGTCAGCGCCCGGCGCAGAAGCCCCGTCACCTCTTCGGGGGTCAGGGCGTTGAGCACAAACACCTTGCACCGGGACAAAAGGGCCGAGTTGATCTCAAAGGACGGATTTTCCGTGGTGGCGCCGATCAGGGTGATGCTGCCCTTTTCCACAAAGGGGAGAAACGCGTCCTGCTGGGCCTTGTTGAAGCGGTGGATCTCGTCCACAAACAGGATGGTCTTGTCCCCGAAGGCGCGGGCGTCCTCGGCCTGCTTCATCACGG
Organism: Ruthenibacterium intestinale; assembly: GCF_040096265.1. NCBI lineage: Bacteria > Bacillati > Bacillota > Clostridia > Eubacteriales > Oscillospiraceae > Ruthenibacterium > Ruthenibacterium intestinale. Next base: position 59,402 of record NZ_JBBMFA010000074.1, on the reverse strand, counting down.
CCTTGATCTCCTTCACGCCGCTGGTCACGGCGGAAAAATCAATGAACTCGGCTTTGGTGCGCCGGGCAATGATGCGTGCCAGCGTGGTTTTTCCCACGCCCGGCGGCCCCCAGAAAATCATGGAGGGCACGGCGTCGGCGTCGATCATCCGCCGCAGCACCCTGTCCGGGCCCAGAAGATGCTCCTGCCCGCAGAATTCTTCCAGCGTGCGGGGGCGCATCCGGCTGGCCAGGGGCTGGGTCAGCAGAGGCTGAGAAAAAAGCGTCTGTTGTTCCATGCTTCCACCTTCCTTGCATTGCCCTTATTATACAATAGAAACACGTTTGCGCAAAGAGGCTCAAATTCATAGTTTGTTAAAGATTTGTCAAAACTGTAAGAAAACGACCCGTTTCCTGCAAAACATTCGGCACTCTGTGCATTGATAAACTTTTAACAATGGGGTACAATAAGAATCAGCAAAGCCCCCGAAGAACAACACATGTTTGAGTAGATTTTGGAGGAAATGGGAATATGGCAGAGAAAAAAGCAGCGCCCGTCACCACGGTGAAAAGCGAAGTGGAAACCATGATCGACAATCTGGTGGCCAAGGCGCAGGTCGCTCTGAAAGAGTTTTTGGAGCTGGACCAGGAGAAGATCGACCACATTGTGCATGAGATGGCTCTGGCCGGCCTGGACAAACACCAGGAGCTGGCCCGCATGGCGGTGGAAGAGACCGGCCGCGGCGTGTACGAGGACAAGGTCATCAAGAACATGTTCGCCACGGAATACATCTGGCACGACATTAAGAACGAGAAGACCGTGGGCATTCTGGACGAGAACGAGATGGAAGGCTATGTGGAAGTGGCCGAGCCCGTGGGCGTGATCTGCGGCGTGACCCCCACCACCAACCCCACCTCCACCACGCTGTTCAAATGCCTGATTGCGGTGAAGACCCGCAACCCCATCATCTTCGGCTTCCATCCGTCCGCGCAGAAGTGCTCGGCTGAGGCGGCCCGCATCGTGTACGAGGCGGCGGTCAAGGCCGGCGCGCCCAAGAACTGCATTCAGTGGATCGAAAAGCCGTCCATCGAGGCCACCGGCGCTTTGATGAATCACCCCGGCGTGGCCACCATTCTGGCCACCGGCGGCCCCGGCATGGTGCAGGCGGCGTACAGCTGCGGCAAACCGGCCCTGGGCGTAGGCCCCGGCAACGTGCCCTGCTACATCAACAAAACGGCGGACCTGCACCGCGCGTGCACCGACCTGATGATGTCCAAGACCTTCGACAACGGCATGATCTGCGCCTCCGAGCAGGCGGTCATCGTGGACCAGGAGATCGCCAAGGACTTTGAAAGCTACATGAAGGCCAACAACTGCTACTTCCTGAACAAGGAAGAGACCGAGCAGCTGGCCAAATACATGTTCCCCGATCCCCACAAGGGCGTGTTTGCCCCGGTGGTCGGCAAGTCTGCCAACTGGATCGCCGAGCAGGCCGGCCTGAAAGTGCCTGAGAAGACCAAGATCCTGATCGCGCCGCTGGACAAACCCGACGACAACCATCCTCTGGCCAAAGAGAAACTGAGCCCCGTGCTGGCCTACTTCAAGGTCAAGAGCAAAGAGCAGGGCTTCGACTATGCCAACAAGATGCTGGAGCTGGGCGGCCTGGGCCACTCCGCGGTCATCCACACCGGCGACATGGAGATCGCCGACGAGTACGGTATTGCCATGCGCGTGGGCCGCATCATCGTGAACAGCCCGTCCTCTCAGGGCGCCATCGGCGACATTTACAACACCAACACTCCGTCCCTGACGCTGGGCTGCGGCTCCTACGGCAAGAACTCCGTCAGCCAGAACGTGACCACCGTCAACCTGATCAACAAAAAACGCATTGCGAAACGGAGAGTCAACATGCAGTGGTTCAAGGTGCCGCCCAAGATCTATTTTGAGGAAGATTCCATCCAGTACCTGGAGAAAATGGAGGACATTTCCCGCGCGTTCATCGTCACCGACCCTGTCATGGTGCAGCTGGGCAACGTGGACAAGGTGCTGTACTATCTGCGCAAACGCGAGCAGTACTGCCATGCGGAGATCTACTCCGACGTGGAGAGCGATCCTTCCGTTGAGTGCATCATGCGCGGCGTGGAGGCCATGCGCTCCTTCCAGCCGGACGTGATCATCGCCATCGGCGGCGGTTCCGCCATCGACGCGGCCAAGGGCATGTGGCTGTTCTACGAGCATCCGGAGACCAGCTTTGACGGCCTGCGCCAGCGTTTCCTGGACATCCGCAAACGCGCCTTCAAGTTCCCGAAACTGGGCAAAAAGACCAAACTGGTGGCCATCCCCACCACTTCCGGCACCGGTTCCGAGGTCACCAGCTTCTCCGTCATCACCGACAAGAAGAACGGCAACATCAAATATCCTCTGGCGGATTACAGCCTGACCCCGGACGTGGCCATCATCGACCCGCAGTTCACCTGGTCCATGCCCAAGAGCATTGTGGCGGACACCGGTCTGGACGTTCTGACCCACGCCATCGAGGCCTATGTCTCCGTCATGGCCAACGACTACACCGACGGCCTGGCCCTGCACGCCATCGAAATGGTGTTCACCTATCTGGAGAAATCCTACGCAGGCGACAAGCTGGCCCGTGAGAAAATGCACAACGCTTCCTGCATCGCGGGCATGGCCTTCACCAACGCGTTCCTGGGCCTGAACCACTCCATGGCGCACAAGCTGGGCGGCGAGTATCACATCCCCCACGGACGTGCCAACGCCATCCTGCTGCCCTACGTCATCAAGTACAACGCCACCAAGCCCACCAAGTTTGCGGCGTTCCCCAAATACAAAGAGTATGTGGCCGACGAGCGCTATGCCAAGATCGCCCGCCGCGTGGGCCTGTGCGACGCCAGCACTCCCACGGACAAAGCGGTGGACTGCCTGATCGAAGCCATCGTCAAACTGATGAAAGCCACCGACCGTCCGCTGTCCGTGCAGGCCTGCGGTGTGTCCGAGGCCGAGTTCATGAGCAAGGTCAACGAGCTGTCCTACAAGGCCTTCGAAGACCAGTGCACCACGGCCAACCCGGTGTATCCTCTGGTCAGCGAGATCGAGGATCTGTACAAAAAAGCCTACTACGGCAAATAAGCCCAACGGTTTTCGCCCCCCTGACACCTGTCAGGGGGGCTTTTTTTGCGCGCGCGAAGCCTGTGCCGAAAAAGCAGGGCCCCTTTTGTGAAGATTGAACACTGCAACGTATAAAACAATGTGCTATAATAAAAGAAAAATCAACGGACGGTAGAAGGAGGGGGTTATGGAACAACAAGAGATCACCACGCCCGGTCCGGTTCTGGACCAAAAGGGGGCCATTGCGCCGGGCTATTCCCGCCGGGCGGTGCGCACCTACCGCCGGGCGGAGATCCGCGCGCCGTTTTACCGCATCAAGGAATGGGACTTCTACCAGGCGTCCGACGGCGAAAAGTGCATTCAGTTCACCTACGGGCACGCGTCCTACGCCGGACAGGTGGGCGTGATGCTGTTCGACTTTCAAAAGGGCGAGAGGATCGCGGACATCAGCCGCCTGCTGGCACTGCCCTTCGGCCGGCTGCATCTGCCGGAAAGCGCCGAGGAGGACAGCGACGTCCGTTACGAGAAAAACGGCATGCTGCTGCGGTTCAAAACCCAGGGCGACACCCGCTATCTGTCCTTTGTCACCCAGGACTTTGAGGCGGAACTGACGCTGATGCGCAAAAATCCCAACTCCATTGTGGTGAACGTTCCCTTTGCGGAGTCGCCCACGGCGTTTTATTACAACCAGAAGATCAACTGCATGTCCGCCTGCGGGTATGCCAAATACAAGGACAAGACCTATTATTTCGGCGAGGACGCCTTCGGCCTGCTGGACTGGGGCCGGGGCGTGTGGCCCTTCCACAACGAGTGGTACTGGTCCAACGGAACGGGCCTGCTGGGGGACAAGCTGTTCGGGTTCAACCTGGGCATGGGGTTCGGCGATACCCGCGCGGCCACCGAGAACTGCCTGTTCTATGCGGGCGGGTTTTCCAAGCTGGGGCGAGTGCATTTTCTGCTGGACAAAAACGACTACATGCGCCCGTGGCTGCTGCGGGACGAGGAGGGACGGCTGGATTTGACGCTGAAGCCTTCCTACGACCGGACCACCCGCACCAAAGCGCTGTGGGTGAACAACTGCTGCCATCAGATGTTCGGCCGCTTTTACGGCACGGCCGTGTGGGAAGACGGCACGGTGCTGCACATCGACGGGCTGCCGGCCTTTGCCGAGCACGCCGTCAACAACTGGTGAAAAACAAAAAAAGAGCGCGCGGACCGCACCGGGTCCGCGCGCTTTTTTGTTTGGGGGACAGAGAAGGAATAAGGCTCCCGCGCCCGGGAAATACTGAACAGAAAAGGGCGCAGGCCCGAAAAGGAGCCGTTCTCATGAAAATGGACAATCAAACCTATGACGAAATGCGAAAGAAAGCGTCGCCGCCCTCTCCGGTGGTCCGGGACTGCCTGTGGGCGTTTTTTGTGGGCGGGGCCATCTGCTGTGCGGGCGAGGGCCTGGGCACGCTGTACCGGGCACTGGGCTTTACGCTGACCGATGCGGGCACCCTGACCAGCGCCACGCTGGTGGCGCTGTCCGGCCTGTTCACCGCCCTGGGCTGGTACCAGAAGCTGGCGGCCAAGGCGGGCGCGGGCACCCTGGTGCCCATCACGGGGTTCGCCAACGCCGTGGTGTCGCCGGCCATCGAGTTCCGCAGCGAGGGGCTGGTGCCCGGCGTGGGGGCGAAAATGTTCATCATTGCGGGGCCGGTGATCGTGTACGGCATGCTGGCCAGTGTGGCCTGGGGCGTTCTGTACCATGTTCTGCGGCCCTGGATCGGAGGTTGAAACAATGAAAAAAGGCGATACCATTCCCTTTGAAAAGCTGCCCCGCCCGGCGCACAAGCCGCCGGAGAAAAAGGGCCGGACCATTTCCTTTGAAAAGCTGGGAGGCGGGCACAAGTGAGACGAAAGGGCGATACCGTTTTGTTTGACAGACCGCCCCGGGCGGCCGCCTGGGCGGCGGTGGGAGGCAAAAAGGAAAGCGAAGGCCCGCTGGCGGACGCCTTTGACCTGCTGCTGACCGACGCCAGCTGCGGCGAAAAGAGCTGGGAAAAGGCCGAGAGCGATTTTGCCCGCTACACGCTGGAAGCCGCCCTGAAAAAGGGCGGGTTGTCCGCGGCGGAGCTGGACGGCGTGTTCGCCGGCGACCTGGAGTTTCAGTGCACGGCGTCCGCCTATGCCATGCGCGGGTTTGACGTGCCCTATCTGGGGCTGTACGGCGCGTGCAGCACCATGGCGGAGGGCGTGGGGCTGGCCGCCTGCATGGTGGAAGGCGGGGCCATGCGCCGGGCGGCCGCCATGGCCAGCAGCCATTTCTGCGCGGCGGAACGGCAGTTCCGCACCCCGCTGATGTACGGCGGCAAGCGCACGCCCACCGCCCAGTGGACCGTGACCGGCGCGGGCGCGCTGGTGCTGGACGCCGCCCCGGGCGGGCCCCGGGTGCAGGCCGTCACCTTCGGCCGGGTGCGGGATTACAACGTGACGGACATCAACAACATGGGGGCCGCCATGGCGCCTGCCGCCTGCGAGACCATTCTCAACTATCTGGCGGACACGGGCCGCACCCCCGAGGACTTTGACGCCGTTTACACCGGCGATCTGGGCCTGGTGGGAAGCCGGCTGCTGGCCCAGCTGCTGGAGCGGGAGGGCGTGCGCCTGCCCAACCATCAGGACTGCGGCCTGCTGGTGTACAGCGTGGACAGCCAGAACGTGCAGGCCGGGGGCTCGGGCGCGGGCTGCAGCGCCGCGGTGCTGTGCTGCCACGTGCTGCCCCTTCTGGCCGAAGGGCAGCTGCGCCGGGTGCTGTTTCTGTCCACCGGGGCGCTGATGAGCCAGACCACCTTTTTGCAGGGGGAGAGCATTCCCGGCATCGCCCACCTGCTGGAGCTGAGCAGCGGGGAGGAAGGACAATGAATTTTGTGTGGGCGTTTGTGGTCGGCGGGCTGATCTGCGTGGTCGGCCAGCTGCTGATGGATTACACCGGCATGACGCCGGCGCGGATCCTGGTGGCCTATGTGGTGGCGGGCGTGGTGCTGTCGGCGCTGGGCTGGTACGACCCGCTGGCCGAGTTTGCCGGTGCGGGGGCCACGGTGCCGCTGCTGGGCTTCGGGCATCTGCTGGCCCAGGGCGTCGTAGACGCGGTGGAGCAGCAGGGGCTGCTGGGCGCGCTGACCGGCGGGTTCACCGCCGCGGCCGGCGGCGTGACCGCCTCGCTGACGGTGGGCTTTCTTTTGAGCCTGGTGGCCAAAAGCCGGGACCAGAACTGACAAAAGGAAAAGCCGCCGCCCAAACGGGCAGCGGCTTATCAAGTTCAATCATTGAGCAGCTTTGTTCGCAGCTTTGGCAAGGCGGGCAACTTTGCGGGAAGCGGTGTTCTTGTGCAGAACGCCTTTCGCAGCGGCCTTGTCGATCGCGACGACAGCGGCTTTCACCTTTTCGTCTTTATCAGCAGCGCCGGTGGAAATGGCGGCGTCAGCCTTCTTGACGACTGTTTTCAGGTTGGACTTGATGACCTTGTTGTGCATGGCCTCTTTCTTGGCTTGCACCACGCGGTCTTTCTGAGATTTAATGTTAGGCATCGTACCACCTCCTTAGTACCCATAACAGTGCACTTTATGATACCACTTTTTGCGCTCGGGCGCAAGTGTTTTTTGAAAAAAGTTTTTTCAAAACAGCGCCGTTCCGGGCGCGGGAAAGGAAGGATTCCAGTATGGGCATGTATACGGATATCGCGGCGGAGATCTATCCGCCGGGCAAGGGGACGGTTCCCCAGGGAGTCAAGATCTATACCGCCAGCGCGGCGGGCATCGGGCTGACGCGGGTGGACGTGGAGCGCTCGGGTCTGCGGCGGCCGCAGGGGCGTTACATCACCCTGGATATGCCCCAGTTTGCCGCCATTGACGACAAGAACGAGGCCTATGTGTGGGCCATTGCCAGCCAGCTGCGCACCCTGCTGCCCAAAGAGGGGCTGGTGCTGGTGGCGGGCGTGGGAAATCCGGGCGTGACGGCGGATGCCCTGGGCCCGGCCACCGCGGCCAAGGTGTTCGTCACCCGGCACATCTGCGAAGCCGGGCAGCTGCCCCCCGGCACGCGCCTGCGCCCGGTGGCGGCCTTTGCGCCGGGCGTGGAGGGCACCACCGGCATGGCCACCGCGGAACTGCTGCGCAGCATGATCCAGCAGATGCGGCCCGCGGCGGTGCTGTGCGTGGACAGCCTGTGCACTTCGGACGCGCGCCGCCTGGGGTGCAGCGTGCAGCTGTCCACCGCGGGGCTGGTGCCCCAGAACGCGGCGCCCCTGACCCAGCAGACGCTGGGGGTGCCGGTGATCGCTGTGGGGGTGCCCACGGTGATGGAGGCGGACAGCCTGCAGACCGGCGGCCGCCCCATGGTCATGACGCCCAAGGACATCGACGCCATCATCCGCCACGGCGCGTCGCTTTTGTCTCTGGCCATCAACAAGGCGCTGCAGCCCGCCTTCAGCGTAGGCGAGCTGACGTTCCTCACATCCTGAGCTCCGGCCGGCCCGAAACAGGGGCCGGCCTTTTCCGTTGCCCGCTGTTTTTTAGAGATTTTGCCAAAATTGGAAGAAAATTTTCGTCAAATATCATGGTTTGTCAATTGCAATTTTTGATTTAATCATTAAAATAGTAATGTAATAAGATTAAAATGGAAGATTTATATCGCAAAGAGAAAAGGATTTGGAATGAAAATAGGGCTTGACATTGGTTCCACCACCATCAAGTGTGTGGTTCTGGATGGAACAGACAGTATCATTTATAAGGCTTACGAGCGGCATTACTCCCACATTGTGGAAAAGGCCGCCGAGGTGTTGGCGCGGCTGGACAAGGAGATCTGCAAGGGCGAAAAGGCGCTTTTGTCCATCTCCGGGTCCGCGGGCATGGGGCTGGCCACGGCCTGCGACGTGCCCTTCGTGCAGGAGGTGTTCGCCACCCGCGTGGCGGCCAAACGCTACGCGCCCGACGCGGACGTGGTGATCGAACTGGGCGGCGAGGACGCCAAGATCCTGTTTTTGACCCACGGCACCGAAGTGCGCATGAACGGCAGCTGTGCCGGCGGCACCGGCGCGTTCATCGACCAGATGGCCACGCTGCTGAAAATGACCCCCGACGAGATGAACGAGGCGGCCCGCCACGCAGAGAAGACCTACACCATCGCCAGCCGCTGCGGCGTGTTTGCCAAAAGCGACATTCAGCCGCTGCTGAACCAGGGCGCCAAAGCCAGCGACGTGGCGGCCAGCATTTTTTACGCAGTGGTCAACCAGACCATTGCGGGCCTGGCGCAGGGCCGGGTCATCCAGGGCAACGTGCTGTACCTGGGCGGCCCGCTGACCTTCCTGCCCCAGCTGAAGAAAAGCTTTGACAAGGTGCTGAAGCTGACCGGCACCTGCCCGGAGAACAGCCTGTATTATGTGGCGCTGGGCGCGGCGCTGTACTCGGACAAGGCCCTGAACCTGGCCGAGGTGGCCGACCGGCTGGAAAAATACAGCGCCACCGCCAGCTATGCCTTTGACCCGCCCCTGTTCGCCAGCAGGGAGGAGTACGAGGCCTTCCGGGCGCGCCACGCAAAGGCCAGCGTGCCCCGCCGCCCCTTCACCGGCGATGTGGGCAAAGTGTACATCGGCATCGACGCGGGTTCCACCACCGTGAAAGCGGCGGTCATTGACGAGGAAGAGAACCTGCTGTTCACCAGCTATCAGCCCAACAGCGGCAACCCCATTCCCATCATCCGCCAGCTGCTGATGGAGATCTACCGCGCCCATCCGGGGCTGGAGATCGGCAGCGTGACGGCCACGGGCTACGGCGAGGACATTGTGAAAAGCGCCTTCGGCGTGGACTACGGCGTGGTGGAGACCGTGGCGCACTTTACGGCGGCCAAGCATTTTATGCCCGACGTGGATTTCGTCATCGACATCGGCGGCCAGGACATGAAGTGCTTTAAAATCGAGAACGGCGCCATCTCCAACATCTTTTTGAACGAGGCCTGCTCCTCGGGCTGCGGCAGCTTTTTGCAGACCTTTGCCCAGGCGCTGGGCTACGACGTGCCCGAATTTGCCAAGCTGGCGCTGTTTGCGGACCGGCCCGTGGATCTGGGCAGCCGCTGCACGGTGTTTATGAACTCCAGCGTGAAGCAGGCCCAGAAGGACGGCGCTTCCATTGAGAACATTTCCGCGGGGCTGGCCATCAGCGTGGTGAAAAACGCGCTGTACAAGGTCATCCGCGCGTCCGGCCCCGAAGAGCTGGGCAAAAAGATCGTGGTGCAGGGCGGCACCTTCTACAACGAGGCCGTGCTGCGCGCCTTTGAACAGGAGATGGGCGTGGAGGTCATCCGGCCGGACATCGCGGGCCTGATGGGCGCCTTCGGCGCGGCGCTGTACGGCAAGGCCAAGGGCCGCAAGCAGTCGACGCTGCTGAGCCTGACCGAGCTGGAAAACTTCACCCAGGAAGTGCGCAACGTGGCCTGCGGGCTGTGCGGCAACAACTGCCAGCTGACGGTGAACCTGTTCCCCGGCGGCAAAAAATACATCAGCGGCAACCGGTGCGACCGGCCCATCACCCACCGGGGCGCCGAGAACCCCCTGAACCTGTACGAGTACAAGCTGCATCTGCTGGAGAGCTACCGGCCCGAGCCCGGCCCGCGGGGCACCATCGGCCTGCCGCTGGCGCTGAACATGTACGAACTGCTGCCCTTCTGGCACACGTTCTTTACAAAGCTGGGCTTCTCGGTGGTGAACAGCGGCGCGGCCAGCCGCAAACTGTACCTGGAAGGGCAGAGCACCATCCCCTCGGACACGGTGTGCTACCCCGCCAAGCTGGTGCACGGCCACATCCACAAGCTGAGCAAAATGGCGGTGGACACCATTTTCTACCCCTGCATGACCTACAACGTGGACGAACACCTGGGCGACAACTGCTACAACTGCCCGGTGGTGGCCTATTACCCCGAGGTCATTGCGGCCAACTGCCACGAGCTGCAGAACATCCGCTTTTTGTATGATTATGTGGACATCCACCGGCATAAGGATTTTGTGAAGAAGATCGGGGCCATTCTGGCCCGGATCTGGCCGGACATCACCCGGCCCGAGGTGTACGCCGCGGCGGTCGCGGCCTATGCCGAATACGACGCACACATGGCGCAGGTGCGCGCCAAAGCCACGGAGATCATTGCCAAGGCCCGCAGCGAGGGGCGGCAGATCATCGTGCTGGCCGGCCGGCCCTACCATGTGGACCCGGAGATCAACCACGGCATTGACAAGCTGATCTGCAGCCACGGCGCGGCGGTCATCACCGAGGACAGCATCTCCCATCTGGTGGAAAAATTCCCCACAAGCATTCTCAATCAGTGGACCTATCACTCCCGCCTGTATGCGGCGGCCAAATACATTGCGGATCAGCCGGACATGAATCTGGTGCAGCTGGTGAGCTTCGGCTGCGGCGTGGACGCCATCACCACCGACGAGACACGCGAGATCCTGCAGGAAGAGGGAAAACTGTACACCCAGATCAAGATCGACGAGATCGCCAATCTGGGCGCGGTGAACATCCGCCTGAGAAGTTTGTTCGCGGCGCTGGAGCAGTGAGCTTCGCGTCTGGCCCATATTGCCCGAAGGAGGGGCAGATCATGGAATATCAGTACCCCCGGTTTACGCCGGAAATGAAGAAGACACACACCATTCTCATGCCCAACATGGCGCCCATCCACTTTGAGATGATCGTGGAGGCCATGCGGGACGAGGGATACAAGGTGGAGCTGCTGGACAACAGCGGCCACGACGTGGCGCAGGAAGGTCTGAAGTACGTACATAACGACACCTGCTATCCGGCGCTGCTGGTCATCGGCCAGTTTATCAACGCGCTGAAAAGCGGCAAATACGATCTGGACCGCACGGCCCTGATCATCACCCAGACCGGCGGCGGGTGCCGCGCCTCCAACTACATTCACCTGCTGCGCAAGGCGCTGGTGAAGGCGGGCTTTCCCCAGGTGCCGGTGGCCAGCCTGAACTTTTCGGGCCTGGAGAAGGACAGCGGCTTTCAGCTGACCCTGCCGCTGATCCGCAAGGTGCTGGCGGCGGTGTTCTACGGGGACGAGCTGATGAGCCTGGCCAACCAGACCCGCCCCTACGAAAACCGGCCCGGCAGCGCGGACGCGCTGGTGCACCGCTGGGTGCGGGAGATCGCGGACCAGTTCGACAAAAAGCACGGCGTGACGCTGGCGGACATGACCGCCAACTTCAACGCCATCGCCCGGGATTTCGCCGCCCTGGATGTGACCTACACCCCCAAGGTGAAAGTGGGCGTGGTGGGCGAGATCTACGTGAAATATTCGCCGCTGGGCAACAACCATCTGGAAGAGTTCCTGCACAGTGAGGACTGCGAGGTCAACCTGCCGGGCCTGATGGGCTTTGTGCAGTACTGCATCGCCAACACGTCCATCACCATCCGCCTGTACGGCGGCAGCCGCCTGGTGGCCCTGGGCGCGGACGCGCTGATGAAATGGCTGACAAGGCGCGAACAGCGCATGATCGACGCCATTGCCCGCTATCCCCAGTTCCACGCCCCCACGCTGTTTGAACACACCATGCAGCTGGCCAAGGGCGTCATCGGCTACGGCAACAAAATGGGCGAGGGCTGGCTGCTGACGTCGGAGATGATGGAGCTGCAGAAAACCGGCTTTGAGAACATTGTGTGCGCACAGCCCTTCGGCTGCCTGCCCAACCACATCTGCGGCAAGGGTATGATCAACAAGATCCGCACCATTTACCCCAACGCCAACATCACCCCCATCGACTACGACCCCAGCGCCACCCGGGTCAACCAGGAAAACCGCATCAAGCTGATGCTCAGCGTGGCGCGGGAACGCCTGAACGACCACGGCAGCGGCAGCGCCGGCACGCCGGCGCCGGTGTACGGCCAGGTGAAGGTGCCGGGCGTGAAGGTGCCCGGGCTGTCCCCGGCGTTTGCGGAAAACTGAGCCGCAGGAAAAACGTTTTTGACCCCTCCGAAGATGTTTTGAGGAGGTACGCAGATGGGAACGGCCCTGTATTCTCTGGGACCCATGCAAGGCGCAAGGCTGTGGCGGTGACCGCCCGAAACAAACGATGGAAATAATAGGCAAAGAACCCCCGGGCCAATGGCCCGGGGGTTCTTTTGGTGGGGGAGAAGAAGGCTAACGCCGCGGCCCGTGGGGAAGGAAAAACGAAAGACGGGCTTCGCGGACGGCTTTCGAAGCGGGGGCGGCATGCAGCGCCCGGTAGCGCTGCCACACGCCGCTGTACAGAACGTTGCACAGCAGGGTGTCCTGCCGGGCGGCGTCCAGCTGTTCAAAGCCCGCCAGACAGCGGGCCATGGCGCCTTTTAAAAGGGCCTGACACTGCTGCTCATAGTCCGGGCTGCCGGCCAGCGCGGCCAGCGGGTTGTAGCGGCCGGCGCGCAGGTCCGCCTGCAGATCGTCGTAGGCGTCCATCAGGTAGGAAAATTCCCCCAGGCCCGCGCCCAGCTGGCGCAGCGCCTCGGCACAGTCGCCCTTGACGGGGGACACCACGTCTGCGGTGAGCTGGCCGAAATAACTGGCGGGGACGGTGGGGTCCGGGCACTTTTGGGCTTCGCACCGCTGCAGCTGCTGCAGGCCGTGGCTGATGGCCAGGCACTGGCGGGGGTACCGGTGGCTGACCGCCGCGTACCGGCCGCGCAGCTGGTGCAAAAGCGCCAGCGCCATGTAGTTGTGGTCGTCGGACCAGTCGTCCTGGGCGCTGTGAAAGGCCAGGGCGATGCTCATGTCCGCGGCGTAGCCGCTGAACCCGTTGGAAAAGCGCGGGTCCAGGGGGGCGGCCTTTCGCCCGTCGCCGTACACATCGGTGAGCAGAATGTCCAGAAAGGTCAGGTCGTGCGACAGAGCCAGCTGTGCCAGCGGGCCGTGGCGCTGGCGCAGCGACTGCGCCAGTGTGCGGCGGTACGCCTGATAGCGCCGGGCGTCGTCTGAACAGAGGGTCTTCCGGTCCAGCGTCACATAGCCAAACATACCGCAGCGCTCCTTTCCGTGAAATGATGGTTCTATTATCCGATATAAATATGGCTACTTTATGAAGAAACGAAAAATTTTCGAAGATTGGATGGAAAAAAACACCGTTTTTGCAAAAAAGGGGAGAGGCGGGTCTGCCTCTCCCTTTTTATGGAAACCGTCAGAAATTGCGGCCGTTCCAGCCCCAGTGCGGGGTCTCCTGGTACTGCACATAAATGCGGTCCGGCTCGATTTGAAAAATGCCGGACAGAATCTCCGTGATGCGGCTGGTCAGATCGTCGTAAGCCTCTTCCGGCGCGCCGCCGTACAGGCTGACCGTGACCATGGCGGCGGGCTCGTACGAGCCCTGAAACCACAGGTAGGCCGCGGGGTCGATCTCCACCATCAGCCAGGCTTCGCTTTTGCCGGGCAGCGCTTCCACCGCGTGGCCCAGGCGCTGCTTGGCCAGCTCACAGGCGATGTCCGGCGCTTCCACATTGGTGCGCACATGAATAAAAGGCATGGTTTACTCCTCCTGTAAATCCTGAATCATTTCCCACATGGCCTGCACCGAGTTGAAATGCTCGGGCACCACGTCTTCGGGCGGGATCTCCACGCCGAATTTTTCGCTGATCTCGTAGATCAGGTTCACCACGTCAAAGGAATCCAGCAGCCCGTCGTCGATCAGCGCCGTTTCGCTGAGAAAATCAATGTCGGGCTTTGCATCCTGTAATAATTCAAGCAGTTCGTCCATTTTGTATTATTCTCCTTTCTTCGAAAATGCGCTGTTCAGAAAAGCCGTGGAAAGCGCGGGGCGCACCACCTGCGCGCCGTTTTGCCCGGTGTACAGCGCCACCAGCGGCAGCGCCCGGCTGAGGAACAGGTACATGCCCTCGGTGACGGAGTAGGCCCCGATGGAGCCGAAGCACAAAAGGTCTCCGGGCTGAGGGTCCGTCAGGGGAAGGCCCTTGACCAGCACGTCGCCCGCCGTGCACAGCGAGCCGCACACGTTCCAGGGGGCGGGTTCGCCCGGGCGCGGGGCGGCGGGCAAAAAGCGCACCGGCGGGATGCGCATACCCAGCGTCTGTCCGTAGTAATTCACGTGGTGGATGCCTCCGTCCACAATGCACCAGCCGCGGCCGGCCGTGGTTTTCACGTCCATCACCTGCGTCAGATACGTGCCGCAGGGCGCGGCCAGAAACCGGCCCAGCTCGCACACCACCCGGCGGGTGCGGGCCGCCTGCCGGACCGCGCCGGCCAGCGCCTCCAGCAGCTGCGCTTCGCCGTCATCCGGGCGGAAGTATTCCACGCCGATGCCCGGGCCGTACTCCAGTTCGGAAATGGAAATGCCGCATTCCGCTTCCAGCCGGGCGGCCAGCGCCTCCAGCGTCTCCAGCTCCTGCCGGAACACCGCGGGCTTGCGCTTCTGGGTGCCGGAATACAGCTGAAGCCCCGTCACCGGAAGCCCGGACCGGCACACCCGGCGCACGCCGTCCTCGTCCATGCCGAACTGGTTGCCGCTGGACAGCCGCACAAGCACCCGGATGGACGCGCCCGTGCGGCGCGCGCACGCCGCCAGCAGGTCCGCCTGGCGCAGCGATTCCACCGTGTACATGATAACGCCTTTTTGCATGGCCCGCAAGAGGTCTTTTTCCTCTTTGTTCACGCCCGAGAGCACGATACGGGCCGGGTCCAGCCCGGCGGCCATGCACAGCTCGAATTCGCCGGGCGAACACACCTCCACCCGGACCGCTTCATCGGGCAGGGCGGCCAGCAGAAAGGGGTTGGCCTTCATGGCATAGCACACCTGCCCCGGCGCCAGCGCCCGGGACACCCCGCGCACCCGCGCGGCAAAGGCGTCCGCGTCAAAAAGATAGCAGGGTGTGCCCAGCCGGGCGGCCAGGCTTTTCAACAATTCATCGGTCAACCGGACCGCCTCCTTTTTCCGTCAGCCGGGCGGTGAGGGCCGCCCGGTCGATCTTTCCGTTTTTGTTCATGGGCAGCTGCTCCAGCCGCAGGTACAGGCCGGGCAGCATGAAGGCGGGCAGCGTTTTGCGCAGCTGGGCGGCCACGTCGGCCTTTTCGGCCGTGCCCGCGTAGCAGGCCGCGATGCGGCGGCGGTCCGCCAGGTACACGCAGCAGGCCCGGTCCACGCCGTCCAGCGCGGCGAGGGCTGCTTCAATGTCCCCCAGCTCGATGCGGTGGCCCATGTGTTTGATCTGAAAATCCCGCCGGGCGGCGTAGTACCACTGGCCGTCGTCCCCCACCCGGGCCAAATCGCCGGTGCGGTAGACCGGGTCCCGGTAGGCGTTGTGCAGCGGGTTCTGCACGAACACGGCCTGGGTGCGCAGCGGGTCGTTGTAATAGCCCAGGGCCAGGGCGCTGCCCGCCACGCAGATCTCGCCCAGGCCGCCCGGCCGGGTGACAAGGGCGTTGTTTTCGTCCAAAAGGAACACCCGTTCGTTGGGGAAGGGCGTGCCCAGGGGCAGGGGCTCGTCGTCGGCAAAGTCCCGGTCTACCACGTAGTACAGGCAGTTGCAGGTGATCTCCGTGGGGCCGTACAGGTTGACAAAGCGGGCGTTGGGCAGGGCTTTGCGCCAGGCGCGCAGATGCTTGGGGGGCATCACTTCGCCGCTGAACAGCACCTGCCGCACCCGGTCGGGCGTTTTATAGTTCAACCCGTTCATGGCGGTGACCAGGCACAGGGCCGAGACCGCCCAGGTCAGAGACGTGACGCCCTGCCGGCACAGCAGGTCCAGCAGGCGGGCGGGCATGGAAAAGTACTTGCGGGCGATGAGATACACGGTGGCGCCCGTGGCCAGGCCGGTGTACAGGTCCTTCACGGACACGTCGAAGTCAAAGGGGGCCTGGTTGCCCAGCACGTCCTGATGGGAGAAGCCGAACAGCCCGGTGAAAGCGTCGATGAAATCGATGGTGGAGCGGTGGCTGACCACCACTGCCTTGGGAACGCCCGTGGAGCCGGAGGTGAAGATGGCGTACAGGGGGTCGGCGTCCGTGGCCTGGGCTCTGCGCGCGGCCAGCAGCGCCGGGTCCGCGGGGGGATCGTCCTCCGGCAGGACCAGCACCCGGCCGGGAAACAGCGCCCGGGCCCGCTGGGCATGGGCGGCGTCCGTCACCAGCAGCGGCGCGTTCAGCACCTGAAACAGGCCCACAAGGCGCCGGTCCGGCAGGCTGGGGTCCGCCATGGCGTAAAAACAGCCCGCGTACACCGCGCCCAGAAAGGCGGCCACCGCCCCGGGGCTTTTTTCCAGCAGCACCGGCACCGGTGTGCGGGGCGCAAGCTCTGCGGCCAGCAGGCTGCCCAGGCCCTGCGCCCGGGCCTGCAGCTGCGAAAAGCTGAGCGCGCCGTCGTCGTCCGCAAAGGCGGTCTTTTGGGGGAACCGCAAGGCCGTGCGCTCCAAATATTCCAGAACATTGATCTGCATTTACAGTCTCTCCTTTGCCTGTTCCGGCGTGTAGAACAGCCCGGACACGTCCTCGCCCGCCGCAAGGCGCTGCAAAAAGGACGCGAAAGCCGCGCTGAACGCCCGGGCGCCGTCCGCGTTCATGTGGGACAGGTCCCGGAACATCTCCGGCCGGGGAGAAAACAGCTCCGGCCGGGCCAGATTGAAGTTGTAATAGGGCACCCCGGCCTGCCGGGCGCTTTCGGCGATGGCCGCGTCCGCCTCAAAGTACCGGGGCATGGCGCGCAGGGCCTGCGCCGGGCGGGGCGTGTTCACCAGCATCAGCTGCGCGCCGTGCTGCCGGCACAGCCGGGCGATCTTCTGCACGTATTCCCGGCTCTCGCCGGTGAAGTCCTCGGGGCCGGTCTCGTCCACGGTGTCGGGCAGGGGCGCGGCGGGGGCGGAGGGGTCCACGTACACGTAGCCGTCCCGCACGTACTGCAGGCCGTCCTGCGGGGCGGGGTCCGGGTCGGGGAACAGCTTTTCCCGCACGTTCTGCAGCGCCGAGCGCGGGCCCTTCACATGGTAGCCCCGCCACCACAAAAGCCGGTCCAGATAGGAGCCGTCCTGGGCGGTGGCCCAGTAGTACCGGGCCCGGATCAGGGGGCTTTTCAGATAGGGCGCCAGCGACACGTAGACCAGCGGGTCCTCCTGCTGGCGGGCGTACTGCCGGGCCTCCACCGCAAGCACCACCAGCCGGGGGCTTTGGGTGCGGAACATCTCTTTTAAAAGGTAATAGCTGGCGGGAAAGTCCGCGCTGGACGCGCCCAAATCGAACACACGGGCGTTCAGCGCCGGTTCCAGCACGTCCGGGTCAAAGTGATACAGCGCCAGCGAAGAGCCGCAGAACACCACGTCCAGCGGTTCGCTGCGGTGCAGGTCTTCCAGCATGCGCCGGGTGAAGTTGCCCGCGGGCATGAGCACGAAATTCAAAAGGCTGTTCACCAGGGCCAGAAACACCAGAAAGGCCGCCGCGCGCACCCAGGCGCGCCGTTCAGAATTGCGCATACAAAAACCCTCCCGTGAGATCGGTGCCCTGGGCCGCCAGCCCCAGCACCGCGATCAAAAGCCCGGTGTAGCAGGTCCAGCGCAGCCAGAGGGGCCGGGCGTCCAGCCCGGTGCGGATGGAAACGCCCCGCTCCTGCAAGACGCTGACAAAAAACAGCACGGCGGTGGCGGCGGCCAGCACCAGAAAGTCCCGGCCGGTGAGGCCCAGCTGCAGCAGGATGCCCTGCCCCAGGGCGGCGATGTCCGGCCGGGCAAAGGTGCGCACCAGCATATCCGCGCCGGCCCGGACGGTGAGCGCCCGGTCAAAGTACCAGCCCACGTTCACCACCGCGAAGGTGCGCAAAATTTGAAACACCCGCCAGCCGCGGCTGTGCACGTTCACCCGCAGGGCGGTTTTCATCCGGTCAAAAAGCGGTTCCAGCAAAGCGGCGCCGGCAATGACAAGGCCGTTGTACAGGCCCCACACCGCGTAGTGCGCGCTGGCGCCGTGCCACACGCCCACCACCAGGAACACCGCCACGTTGGCCAGGCACACGGGCAGCACCCGGCCCACGCTGCGGCCCAAATGCGCCTTGGCCCACTTGCCCAGCCGGGCCATGGGCCGGGAGATGGACAGCGGGTAGAACAGGTAGTCCCGCATCCAGGCGCCCAGCGAGATGTGCCAGCGCCGCCAGAATTCCGACAGGGAGTGGGAAAAATAGGGACGGGTGAAGTTTTCCGGCAGGCGGATGCCGAACAGCTCGGCCGCGCCCAGCACCACGTCGATGCCGCCGGAGAAGTCCGCGTACTGCTGCAGCGAGTAGAACAGCACGCCCACGGCCAGCACGCTGCCGGGGTAGGTGTCGTACGAGCCGAACACCTGGTCCACCAGCACGGCGGCCCGGTCCGCGATGACCATTTTTTTAAAGTAGCCCCACAGCATGCGCTGGATGCCGTGCTGCAGCGCCGTCAGCCGGAAGGAATGGGGCTCCAGCAGCTGGGGGCCGGTCTGGTCCCAGCGGACGATGGGGCCCTGCAGAAGCTGCGGGAAAAAGCCCACGAACAGCGCCAGGCGGGGCAGGCTGCGCTGGGCCTGCACGGTGCCGCGGTACACGTCGATCAGGTACCCCATGGCGCTGAAGGTGTAAAAGGAGATGCCCAGCGGCAGCAACAGCCCGGTGCGGCCCCACAGCGGCCCCACGTATTTCAGCCAGGCCAGCACGCCGAAGTTCAGCCCCAGCACCGCCCAGAAAAAGCGGCGCTTTTTGGCTTTGGCGGCGGCCCGCCGGGCCTTTTTCTCCGCGGGGGTGCACCCCTGGGTGGGGCACAGCCGGTCCACCCGGGCCATGGCCAGGCCGCCCAGCCAGGTGGTCACGATGGTCACGGCCGGAAACAGCAGACCCGCCGGGCCCGCGCAGGCGTAGAACCCGCCGCTGAGCACCAGCAGGCACACCCACTGCCAGCGCCCGGGCAGAAGGTAGTACACCAGCACCCCGACGCACAGAAACACAAAAAAGGAAAAAGAAAACAGGGACATGCCGGGCTCCTTTCAAAAAAGTCGGGTCACAGGACCGCGCGGTATAGTTGGGCCACCTGGCGCAGCGCGTCCACGCTGGCCACAATGTCTCCGGGCACCTCCAGCGAATGGTTCGCGCCGGGGATCTTCGTCAGCCGGACGGCCGGGTCCTGCTCCATGCGGGCGGCGCAGTCGGGCGTCATCAGCGGGTCGGCGTCGCCGTACACGGCCCAGCAGCTGCGCCCGCGCATGTAGGCGTCGTAGGTGCGGGGCAGGGGCGTCAGGTAGATCTGCACGGGGCGCAGGGCCAGACGGCGGGCCACCTCGCCCGCCACCAGGGTACCCAGGCTTTTGCTGACGAACACGCACCGGCCCAGGCACCGGCCCGCCAGCTGCGCCAGCGCGTCGTTGACGCAGCCGGACAGCGCGGCCTGGGCCTGCAGCGGCGCCGGAACGGACGGGTCCGGCGAGAAGGACGGGTAGTCCACGCAAACCACTTCGCTGCCGGTTTGCTGCGCCTGTTTGCGGGCGTAATAGAACAGCGGCCGGTCCACGCCGTAGCCCATTCCGGGAAAGAAAACAACTGTCGTATCCAAAAACGATTCACTCCCTGAAAAAATTTCATTTTGCCGTTTTTTTTCATGCACAGTATAGCACGTCCGTGCCCCGGGGACAATTGAACCGCCAGGGAAAGTGTGGTATACTGTTGATAAAATCAGCATCCTGTGAGGAGAGTTCGGAGCATGGAAGAAAAAATCAGCAATTTCCTGACGGAAATCATCGACAAGGACCTGGCCCAAGGCCGTGTGAAAGAGATCCACACCCGGTTCCCGCCCGAGCCGAACGGTTATCTGCACATCGGCAGCGCCAAGGCCATCTGGATCAACTGGAGCATCGCCAAACAATACGGCGGAAAGTTCAATTTGCGGTACGACGACACCAACCCCTCCCACGAGGATGTGGAGTACGTGGACAGCATTCTGGAAGATCTGCGCTGGCTGGGGGCGGAACCCACCGGCGGCATCTATTACGGCAGCGATTATTTCGACCAGTGCTATGAATACGCCGAGCAGCTCATCCGCGAGGGCAAGGCCTATGTGGACGATCTGACCCGGGAGCAGATGCAGGAGTACCGCGGACAGGACGCGGGCAAGCCGTCCCGCCCCAGCCCCTGGCGCGACCGCACCCCCGAGGAGAACCTGGATCTGTTCCGGCGCATGCGCGCGGGCGAGTTTGCGGACGGCACCAAAACTCTGCGCGCCAAGATCGACCTGGCCAGCCCCAACATGAACATGCGCGACCCGGCCATCTACCGCATCATGCGGGCCCACCACCACCGCCAGGGCGACAAGTGGTGCATCTACCCGCTGTACGACTTTGCACACCCCATTCAGGACGCCATCGAGGGGATCACCCACTCCATGTGCAGCCTGGAGTTTGAGAACCACCGTCCCCTGTACGAGTGGGTCATCGACAACCTGCATCTGGGGCCCTTCCCCATTCAGAGAGAGTTTGCCCGTTTGAACATCACCCATACGGTCATGAGCAAGCGCTATCTGCGCAAGCTGGTGGAAACGGGCGTGGTGGACGGCTGGGACGACCCGCGCCTGCCCACCCTGTGCGCGCTGCGCCGCCGCGGCTACACCCCCGAGAGCATTTTCGAGTTTGTGAAAAAGGCGGGCGTGGCCAAGGCCAACAGCCTGGTGGACAACCGCCTGCTGGAGCACTGCATCCGCTCCGAGCTGGACCCCGTGGCCCCGCGCCGCGTGGCGGTGCTGGACCCGGTGAAGCTGGTCATCACCAACTATCCCGAGGACAAGACCGAGGAGTTCCAGCTGCCCAACAACCCCAAGGACGAGAACGCCGGCACCCGCGCGGTCCCCTTCACCAGAGAGGTGTGGATCGAGCGCAGCGACTTTGCCGAGGTGCCGCCGCCCAAGTATCAGCGCCTGAAGCCCGACGGCGAGGTGCGCCTGATGGGGGCGTACATCGTCAAGTGCACGGGCTTTGAAAAGGACGAAGCGGGCAATGTGACCAAGATTTTGTGCACCGCCGATCTGGAGACCGGCAACGGCATGCCGGCCGACGGCCGCAAAGTGCGCGGCACCATCCACTGGGTGAGCACCGCCCACGCGGTGGACGCCGAAGTGCGCCTGTACGGCGATCTGTTCGGCGAGGAGAACATGGGCGAGCTGCCCGAGGGCAAGACCTACGACGATTACCTGAATCCTGAGTCGGTGCAGGTGCTGCCCAACGCCAAGCTGGAGCCCGCGCTGAAGGACGCCCGCCCCGGCGAGCGCTTCCAGTTCGTGCGCATGGGTTACTTCACGCCGGATTCCAAGCATCCGGGCGTGTACAACCGCATCGTCACGCTGAAGGACAGCTTTTCCAAAACGCTGACGCAGAAATAAGAACAGACAGGGACGGCGCGCGGCGCCGTCCCTGCTTTGGCTTGCAAGGAGGGAAATGCCATGCAGCAAACCATGCTGGCCGCCGTGTGGGACGGCGGCAGCGCCCCGGTTCTGACCCGGCGGCCGGTGCCCGTTGTGCACGAGCCGGGCGACGCCATTGTGCAGGTGACCCGTTCCACCATCTGCACCAGCGACCTGCACATTCTGCACGGGGCCGTGCCCCGCGCCGTGCCGGGCATTGTGCTGGGGCATGAATTTGCGGGCCGGGTGGTCGCGGTGGGCCCGGGGGTCACCCGGCTGCGTCCGGGCGACCGGGTGGCCGCCAACTGCGAGAGCTTCTGCGGGGACTGCTGGTTCTGCCGGCGGGGCTATGTGAACAACTGCGAACAGGGCGGCTGGCTGCTGGGCTGCCGCATCGACGGCTGCCAGGCGGAGTATGTGCGGGTGCCCTTCGCGGACCAGTGCCTGTACCCGCTGCCCCACGGCGTCAGCGAGGAGAGCGCGCTGTTTGTGGGGGACATTCTGGTCAGCGGTTACTGGGGCGCTTTGCAGTGCGACATCCGCCCCGGCGACACGGTGGCGGTGGTGGGCGGCGGCCCCGTGGGGCTGTGCGCAGCCCAGTGCGCCCGCTTTTTGGGGGCGGGCCGGGTGGTGCTGCTGGAGCCGGACCCCGCCCGCCGGGCGCTGGCCCTGGCCCAAAAGCTGGCGGACGAGGTGCTGGACCCCTGCCGGGAGGACGCGCCCGCCTTTGTGCAGCGCCTGACCGGGGGCCGCGGCGCGGACAGCGTCATCGAGGCGGCGGGCGCGCCGGACACCTTCGAGCTGGCCTGGCGCGTGGCCCGGCCCAACGCCGTGGTCAGCGTGGTGGCCATGTACGAGAGCGACCAGATTCTGCCGCTGCCCCGGATGTACGGCAAAAACCTGATTTTCAAAACCGGCGGCGTGGACGCCAACTGCTGCCCCCGTCTGGTGGAACTGATCGCCGCCGGGAAGCTGCGCACGGATTTCCTCATCACCCACCGCGGCCCGCTGGAAGCCATTCCGGACGGGTACCGCACCTTTGCCGCCCGGCAGGACGGCTGCCTGAAATGGGTGGTCACAGGCCCTTGTAAAACAGAGGAAAGTGTTTCATAATAAGAATGAAAAAATGGTTGCAAATTATACAAATATAGTATACAATAGAAGCGAACAAAAAAGGAGGCCTTTTTGAATGGGTGCAATCAAAGCAAAAGAGCATATTTGGTATGTGGGTGTGCAGGACCCGGACCTGCGTGTGTTTGACATCATCATGCATTCGGACTACGGCACCAGCTACAACGCATATCTGGTGCAGGGCACGGAGAAGACGGTGCTGTTCGAGACCAGCAAAGCGAAATTCTTTGACGAGTTTCTGGACAACATCCGCCAGGTGACGGACCCCGCCAAGATCGACTACATTGTGGTGGACCACACCGAGCCGGACCACACCGGCAGCATGGAGAAGCTGCTGGAGCTGGCCCCCAACGCCACGGTGCTGGGGTCGGGCACGGCCATCACCTTTTTGAAGGAGATCGTCAACCACCCGTTCAACGCCAAGGCTGTTTCGGAGAAGGACCGCATCGATCTGGGCGGCCTGACGCTGACCTTCCTCAGCGTGCCCATGCTGCACTGGCCGGACAGCATGTACACCTACATCCCCGAGCTGAAGGCGCTGTTCACCTGCGACAGCTTCGGCTGCCACTACGCGGATGAGCGCGTGTTCAACGATTTGATCGAGGGCGATTTTACCGAGGCGTACAAATATTACTTCGACAACATCATCGGGCCGTTCAAAAACCCGTTCATGCTCAAGGCGCTGGACCGCATCAAGGACCTGCCCATCGAGTTTGTGGGCAACGGACACGGACCGGTGCTGCGCAGCAACATCCAGCATTATTTTGATCTGTACCGCGCCTGGAGCACGCCCCAGCCCCGGGACAAGAAAGTGGTGGCGGTGGCCTATGTGTCCGCTTACGGATACACCCGCCAGCTGGCCGAGCAGATCTGCAAGGGCCTTTCCGAAAGCGGTGTCGAGGTGAAGTGCTTCGATCTGGTCAGCGACGACAACGCCGCGGCCAAGGCCGCCATTGCGGACGCCGACGGCTTTTTGCTGGGCAGCCCCACACTGGTGGGCGACGCGCTGCCCCCGGTGTATGAGATGCTCATCGGGCTGAACCCCATCATCCACAAGGGCAAGTTTGCCGCCGCCTTCGGCAGCTACGGCTGGAGCGGCGAGGCCGTGCCCAACCTGACGGCCCGTTTGCAGCAGCTGAAGCTGAACATGCCGTTGGAGGGCATGAAAGTGCGCTTTAAACCCACCCAGACCGATCTGGACGCGGCCAAGCAGTACGGCCTTGCGTTCGGCAACGCGGTGCGCGGCGTTTAAACGCCCGCGGCTTCCCCATACTAAGAAAAAAGAAAGGAGACTCTCCCCATGAAAAAGTGGCTTTGCACCATCTGCGGCCAGGAATTCGAGGGTGACCAGCCTCCCGTGCCGTGCCCCGTGTGCGGCGCCGGCGAGGAAGCCTTTGAAGAAGTAGCCGAGTAAGAAAAACAGCCTTCCGCTTTTGCGGAAGGCTGTTTTGTTTGGCGGGCAGCAAAAAGGCCCTCCGCAAAGGCGGAAGGCCGCAAGCACATTATTTCTTTTCGGTGACGTAGGCGCGCAGCGCGGTGCACACCGCGTCCAGGTCGATCTTCCGCTCCTGCAGAAAACGGGACTGGCCCAGCAGGGAACGGAACTCCTTCACGGTGTAGTGGCCGGTGCTGCGGGGCAGAGCCAGCGAGGCAACGGGGTTGGTGAACACGCACACCGTTTCCACGGGAATGTTTTTCAGCTTGGCGCTGAACAGAATGTCGCGCACCAGACGGGTGTCGCGCTCGGCTTCCAGAATGGGGTTGGCGAAGGAGATGCGGTCCTGGTTTTTCACCTGCAGCCACATGGCGTCCCCGGCGCTGCCGTAAATGGAGCCGCCGCGGCCCACGCATTTGACGCACAAAACGCCAAAGGTGCCCACCAGAATGAAATCCAGGTCCGCCAGCTTGCCGTCCTTGGCCAGGCACGCGGGGGAGATGACCTGGTAGCCGTTCATCAGCGCCATGCGCCGGGCGGCGCCCAGGGGCTTATCCGCTTTTTTGGCGTCGGGCAGGTCTTTGGGTTTGCGGCGGAAAAGCGGGGAATCGCTGCGCCACAGAAAATAGATGATCAAAAACAGGCACAGGAGGGTGATGATCACAATGCCGACAATCAGATACAAGTCTTCCACGAAAAAACCTCCAGAAAAAGCCGTTCGACCGGCTTTTTAGAATCATTTTTATCAGTATAGCAAAAAGTGAGAAAAAACACAATTGAACCGGCCAATTCGGCGCAAGAATTTTGGTGAAAATTGACCGGTCAAAAATGAAAAAAATCATTGACAATCCGATAATGCTGTGGTATGATAATTCATGCACTCAAGAGTGCGAAGTGAAAATGCGCTGCTAGCTCAGTTGGATAGAGTGTTTGGCTACGAACCAAAAGGTCAGGGGTTCGAATCCCTTGCAGCGCACCACGCCGGAGCAGAATTTCTGCTCCGGTTTTTTTGTGTTTGCGGCGTGCAAGGAAAAACGCCTTCTGACGCGCGTCAGAAGGCGTTTTTTGCGTGAAGGTGCCGGTCAGCGGCAGGGCTTGGGCGTCAGGGCGTAGCATTGGCGGATGATGGTGTCGTACAGATCGTTGTAATAGTCCAGGTACGCTTTCCGGCGCTGCCGGTCGGCGCGGTTTTGACGCTGCATTTCGTCCCAGACGGCGCAGTGCTTGTGGCAGTTTTCGCAGTAGCGGTCGCAATGGCTTTTACACGGAAGCATGGGGCAGTCCTCCTTCTTGCATTCACCTTGGCTTCAGTGTAGCGCGTTGCGCCGGGTTTGACCACGGATTTTGGGTCAAATGTTTGAAAAGTTTTTGTGAAACCGCCCGGTTTACACAGATTTGGCCCATTCTTTTCAAAAAAAGGGTGGCACACCGGGCGGGACTGTGATACCTTTTTAAGAAGAGAAGTGTGCCGCGCAGCCGGCACGGGAGAGGAAGAGGAGAAATGATGGAAAACGAGTGCTTTGAAAACCGGGAGCTTTCCTGGCTGCGCTTCAACGAGCGCGTGCTGGAAGAGGCCGAGGACGCACGGGTGCCCCTGTGCGAGCGGCTGTCCTTCCTGTCGATTTTTCAGAGCAATCTGGATGAATTTTTTATGGTGCGCATCGGCAGCCTGCACGACCAGATGCTGCTGGACAAGGACAGCCGGGAGAACAAGACCCACATGACCCCCGGCGAGCAGATCGACGCGGCGCTGGACCAGGTGCGAAGCCTGTGCCGCCGCCGGGACGCGGCCTACACCGCCCTGATGGGGCTGCTGGAAGAGCAGGGCGTGACCATTGTGGACTTTCACAGCATCCGCCCCGAGTCGGAAAAATATCTGGAGACCATGTTCCGGCGGGAATTTCTGCCGTTGCTGTCCACCTTCATCATCGGCAAAAAGCAGTCCTTCCCCTTTCTGGCCAACAAGGACATTTACGCCATTGCCGTGCTGAACACCAAGACCGAGAAAAAGAAGATCGGCATTGTGCCCTGCGTCAGCGGCCTGTTCCCCCGGCTGATCCCCGTGCCCGAGCGCGCCGGCTGCTACATTCTGGCCGAGGAGCTGATCCTGCACTGCCTGCCCATGATGTTCCCCGGGTACAAGATCACCAGCAAAACGCTGGCGCGGGTGACCCGGAACGCGGACATTGACGCCGACAACATTTACGACGAGGAACTGAACTACCGCGACCACATGGCCGAGGTGATCAAGCTGCGGCGCAAGCTGTGCCCGGTGCGCATGGAGCTGAGCCGCGCCATCGACATCGAGGTGATCGAGACCCTGTGCCGCCAGCTGAAGCTGGACACAAAGCGGGTGTATGAGTACGACGCGCCGCTGGACCTGTCCTTCCTGTACATGATCCGGGACCATCTGCGCACCCGCAGCGAGCTGTTCTACGCGCCGCGCCACCCCCAGGACAGCCCCGAGGTGGACCTGAAGAGCTCGGTGCTGGAGCAGATCGCCCGCAAGGACATTCTGCTGCACTACCCGTACCAGAGCATCCGCCCCTTTTTGCAGATGCTGAGCGAGGCTGCCCGGGACCCGGAAGTGGTGTCCATTAAAATGACGCTGTACCGCCTTGCCCGGGACAGCAAGGTGGTGGAAAGCCTGGAGGAAGCCGCCGAGAACGGCAAGCAGGTGGACGTTCTGGTGGAGCTGAAGGCCCGGTTTGACGAGGCCAACAACATCGCCTGGAGCCGCCGCCTGGAGCGGGCCGGCTGCCATGTGATCTACGGCCTCAGCGGCATGAAGGTGCACAGCAAGCTGTGCGTCATCACCCGCAGAACGCCCCAGGGCATCCAGTACATCACCCAGATCGGCACCGGCAACTACAACGAGCGCACCAGCCGCCTGTACACGGACCTGTCCCTGATGACGGCCCGCCGGGAGATCGGCATGGAAGCGGCGGCCGTGTTCCAGGCGCTGACCCTGGGCGAGACCGTGGACCACACCCAGCACCTGCTGGTGGCGCCCCACTGCCTGCAGAACAAGCTGCTGGACATGATCGACGATGAGATCTGCAAGGCGCGCCAGGGCGGCGAGGGCTATCTGCGCATCAAGATCAACAGCATGAGCGACAAGACCCTCATCGACAAGCTGATCGAAGCCAGCCGCGCCGGTGTGCGGGTGGACATGATCGTGCGGGGCATCTGCTGCTTGCGGGGCGGCGTTCCCGGCTGGACCGACAACATCCACATCATCAGCGTGGTGGGCCGGTATCTGGAGCACTCCCGCATTTACATTTTCGGCAGCGGCGAGGACGTGCGGGTGTACATCGGCAGCGCCGACTGGATGACCCGCAACACCTTGCGCCGGGTGGAGGTGGCCGTGCCGGTGTACGACCAGGGCCTGAAGCAGCGGCTTTTGCGCATTTTTGACGTGATGTGGCGCGACAACCGCCAGGCCCGGGACCAGCAGCCCGACGGCAGTTATGTGCGGCGCATGCCCAACGGCGAGCCCGCCCTGGCCTGCCAGGACTGGCTGTACGACGAAGCGTACCGCCTGGCCGGCCGCAAGCTGGAACAGAGCGAATCCTGAAAAAAGCCCCGGAACGACGGTTCCGGGGCTTTTTGCACTTATTTTGCGTGTTTGCAGATGGCCAGAAGGATCTTGAACGGGAACACCACCACCAGTAAAACCAGATACAAAAGCAGTTTCATGGGTCAGCCTCCTTATTTTAAAAGGTTGTGACGGACGAACTCCAGCACCTTCTGCTCGGCGGCGGGGCACAGAAGCCGGGGCAGCTGATGAGCGGCCAGCCACGCCAGCGCCGTGGCCACGCCCAGACCGCCCACGGCCAGGCACAGGGTCTTGGCCGGGTCCGGCGAAGTGAGCGCGGCGGCCAGCGCCGCCACCCACACCAGCGCGCCCACAGGGCGCAGAATGTGCACGGTGTGCGGGTCCGGGCCGAATTTGCCCTGAATGATGCAGCCGCCGGCGGTCTCGGTCACCGCGGCGGTCAGGCACAGGCCCCGGGGTTTGTGCGGGCCGGGCGCCCAGGCCAGCACGAAGCCGTCCCGGGTGGGGCGGCTTTCCAGCTCGCCCGCGGCCGGCGCTTTGCGCTGCATTTCCCGGGTGCCGTGGCGCAGGCGCTCCAGCACCTGGCGGCGGGTCAGGGTGCTTTCCAATCGCATGGGGGCACCTCCTCGTTCAAAAACTGTTCCAGAATGTCCGCGGCGCTGCGGGCCAGCTCCGGACAGGGACGCTTGCGGTAATACTCCGGGGTGCGCGCCTCGGGCCGGGGCGTTCCCTCGGGCCGGTCCAGGCCCAGCAGCTCCTTGCAGACAATGCTTCCGTGGCACTGCCGGAACCGGTTTGCCAATGCCTGCACGTCGGTGTACACAGCGGTTTTCTCCTGCAGGTCGCCGGGCACGCCGTAGCCCCGCAGGGCGCTGTACACAAAGGTCATGCCGCTGACGCAGCCGCACACTTCCCGCAGGCGGCCGAAGCCCCCGCCGAAACCGCTGACCATCCGGGCCACGGTCTCCAGCGGAAGGCCCAGCTCATCGGCAAAGGCGCCGGCTACGGACTGGGCGCAGTTGTAACCGCTGCAGAACAGGCGGCAGGCTTCGTCTCCGTGCGCGCTCATACCTGCTCCTCCTGCACGGGTGCGAAGCGCACCACGTCGAACAGGCCCCGGTCGGTCAGGCGCAGCTCCGGAATGACCGGCAGCGCCAGGAACGACAGGCTGGTGAAGGGGTCCACGTGATAGGGGATGCCCATCTGGGACGCCTGCTTGAGAATGGCTGCGGTGTTGCGCTGCACGTCTTCCCAGGGGTCGGTGCTCATCAGGCCGGCCACGGGCAGGGGCAGCTGGCCCAGCACCTGCCCGCCGGACACCAGCACATAGCCGCCGCCCATGGATTTCAGCTGATTGATGGCCAGGGCCAGGTCTTCGTCGTTGTCGCCGGCGGCGATGACGTTGTGGCTGTCGTGGGCCACGCTGGTGGCGATGGCGCCGCCCCGGATGCCGTAGCCCTTCAGCGGGCACACCGCAATGCCGCCGCTGCGGCCGTGGCGCTCCACCACGCACAGCTTGGCGTAGGTCTCGTTGGGAACAAACAGGCCGTTTTCCGAGGGGACCGGCTCCACCACGTGTTTGGTCACGATCTGATAGGGCACCATCTCGATGCAGTGGGCCGTCTCGCCCACGGGCAGGCGCAGGTCCTGCGCGGTCACGGGGGAGAAGCGCACGGTGTTCAAAAGCGCGTCCGGAACCGGGGCGGGCCGGCAGGCGGCCAGCGCCTCTTCCACGGGAACGCCGTCCTTATAGACCTGCTCCACCTTGACCTTTTTCAGGCTGCTGAGCAGCACCAGGTCCGCCCGGTAGCCCGGCGCCACAGCGCCCAGGTCCCGCAGACCGTAGACCCGGGCCGCGTTGATGGTGGCCATTTTGATGGCGGCCACCGGGTCCATGCCCAGGCGGATGGCCTGGCGCACGTTCCAGCGCACATGGCCTTCCCGGGAGATGTCGTCCAGATGTTTGTCGTCGGTGCAGAACAAGAAACGGTCCGCGGGCAGCTTGGAGTCCAGCAGGCCGTTGACCAGAGCGGTCAGGTTTTTGGCGGCGCTGCCCTCGCGCACCAGGACCGCCAGCCCCGCCCGCAGCTTTTCGGCTGCCTCGGCAAAGCTGGTGCACTCGTGCTCGGTGCGCACGCCCGCCGCGGCGTAGGCCTGCAGCGGACGCCCGGTCAGGCCCGGGGCGTGGCCGTCCACCTGTTTGCCCGCGGCTTCGGCCGCGTTCAGTTTTTCCACGATGGCATCGCCGGCGGCCACCACGTCGGGGTAGCACATCACCTCGCCCAGGCCCAGCACCCGGGGATGGTCCCAGAAGGGAGCCATGTCCTGGGCGGTGAAGTCCGCGCCGTTGGTCTCAAAGGCGGTGGCGGGCACGCTGGAAGGCAGCATCAGATACACGTTGACGGGCAGCTGCTCGGTGGCGTCCAGCAGATAGCGCACCGCCGCCGCGCCGCACACGTTCACGATCTCGTGGGGGTCTGCGATCATGGTGGTGGTGCCGCTTTTGGTCACAAGCCGCGCCAGCTCGAAGGGCGTGGCCAGGGTGGACTCCATGTGCAGGTGGGCGTCGATGAAGCCCGGGCACAAAAACTTGTCCGTGCCGTCCACTTCCCGCACGCCTTCGTAGGAGCCCAGGCCCACCACGCAGCCGTCGGCCACGGCTACGTCGGTGGTGACCACCTCTTCACTGAACACGTTGACCACATTTACATTTTTAAACACCAGGTCCGCTTTCACGCGGCCCATGGCGGCGTCGATCCTCTTTTTTCGATCCATTTGGGGAGCACCTCCGTTCTTTGATTCTTATTATATCATGATGCGAAAGCAGAATGGTATAATTCGCCCTCTTTTTCGGTTGCCCCTTCGGGGCGAGAAAAAGGGCGATTTAAAATAGAGTATAATGGTCGTTTTGCGGCCATTATACCATATTTTGGCCCGGGGCGGTAGGGAAAAGACGACGGGGGATTTGTGGATAAATTGTAAAAGTTGAAAAATTTTTCGCATTTTGGCCCGCAGCTCTTGACATACTAAAAAAGTGTTGTACAATAATTTTAGCACTCGGGAACATAGAGTGCTAAAACGATGAGAGAGGAAGCGATGCAAATGCCGATCGACGATCGAAAGCAGCGCGTGCTGCGGGCGATTGTATCGCTGTATTCCGACGACGGCGAGCCGGTGGGCTCGGGTCTTCTGGCCGAACATTTCGGCCGGGCGGTCTCATCGGCCACGCTTCGCAATGAGATGGCGGCGCTGACAAAGCTGGGGCTGCTGGAGCAGCCGCACACATCCGCCGGCCGGGTGCCCAGCGCAAAAGGGTACCGGTATTACATCGACAATCTGCTGGACACTTCGCTCAAGCTCAGCGAGAGCGAGAAGCGGGCGGCGGAACAGGCGTTTCGGGAGATGGATTACGACCCCGAGCGGCTGGCCCAAAGCGCGGCCCGGGCGCTGGCGGACTGGACGGGGTACACGGTGGTGGCCACCACGCCCAAAAGCGAGGATATGTGCATTGCGCATTTTGAGGTGATGCAGGTGGGCCGCTACACGGCGGCCGTTCTGGCGGTCACCGGCGCGGGCGGCGTGCGCACGCGCACCGCAAAACTGGACTTTGAGCTGCGGCCCGGCGACGCCGAGCGGCTGGCGCAGACGCTGAACGAGCACCTGACCTTCCGCAGCGCGGCGGACGTGAGCCAGCCGCTGCTGCACGCGGCGGCCGAGGGCATGGGCGCCGGCGGCGCGGTGTTCTATCCGGTGATCAGCGCGGCGTACACCCTGCTGAAGGAAGCGGGGCGCCCCAACGTCTATCTGGAAGGCCAGCAGAACGTGCTGGGATACAGCCCGCAGGAAGAATGCCTGCGCACCCTGATGGAATTTTTCGGGGACGAGGAAGCGGTCAAGCGCTTCATCAGCCCCAAGTCCGAGCGGACCACGGTCCTGCTGGGAGACGAGATGCCCGAGTACCGGATGCCCGGTGTGTGCATCCTGTCCAAGCGGTACGTGGCGGGCGGCGGTCTGACCGGCGCCATCGGCATTGTGGGCCCCACCCGGATGCGGTACCGCGAAGTGATTCCGCGGCTTGAATATTTTGCGTTGCTGCTGGGACAGTGCATGTCGGGCAAGACCGAGCACGGACAGCGACAGGAGGAGTAGCCAACATGGCAGAGAAAGAAAAGAAAGAGAAAAAGGTCTCCGAACAGCCGGAGACGCAGCCCGAGAGCCGGGAGCAGGCGCAGCCGTCCGCGGACTGCGAAGCGGAGCTGGCCGCGGTGAAGGAGCAGCTGGAAAAAGCCGCCAAAGAGCTGGCCGACGCCAAGGAGACGCTGCTGCGCACCGCCGCGGAGTACGACAACTTCCGCAAGCGCAGCGCCAAGGAAAAGGACGCCGCCTTCGGAAACGGCGTGAGCTTCGCCGTGGAAAAGCTGCTGGGCGTTCTGGATACGCTGGCACTGGCTGCCAACGCACAGACCGAAGACGAGAGCTATAAAAAGGGCGTGCTGATGACGCTGGACAAAGCCGGCGCCGCCTTCAGCGCCATGGGCGTTGAGGAGATCGAAGCACAGGACAAACCCTTTGACCCGGAACTGCACGCCGCCGTGATGCAGCAGCAGGCGCCCGAAGGCGTGGAGAGCGGCACGGTGGTACAGGTGCTGCAGAAAGGGTATACGTACAACGGCAAAGTCATCCGCCACGCGGCGGTGGCCGTTGCGCAATAAACCGCCGAAAGCGCACCGCGCTTTTTGCATAGAAACTGAAAACCATTCCAACTTTGAATTGCAATAAAAGAGGAGCGATTATTTATGGGAAAAATCATTGGTATCGACTTGGGCACCACCAACAGCTGCGTGTCCGTCATTGAGGGCGGCGAGCCCGTTGTCATCGCCAACGCCGAGGGCGCGCGCACCACGCCCAGTGTGGTTGGCTTCACCAAAACCGGCGAGCGTCTGGTAGGCCAGGTGGCAAAACGCCAGGCCATCACCAACCCCGACCGCACCATCTCTTCCATCAAGCGCCACATGGGCACCGACTACAAGGTGGAGATCGACGGCAAGAAATACACCCCGCAGGAGATCAGCGCCATGATCCTGTCCAAGCTGAAAGCGGACGCGGAAAGCTACCTGGGCGAGAAGGTCACCGAGGCGGTCATCACCGTGCCGGCCTACTTCAACGACTCGCAGCGTCAGGCCACCAAGGACGCCGGCGCCATTGCGGGCCTGGATGTAAAGCGCATCATCAACGAGCCCACCGCCGCCGCGCTGGCCTACGGTGTGGATAAGGAAAACGACCAGAAGATCATGGTGTACGACCTGGGCGGCGGCACCTTCGACGTGTCCATCATCGAGATGGGCGACGGCGTGACCGAGGTTCTGTCCACGGCCGGCGACACCCACCTGGGCGGCGACGACTTCGACAAACGCATCATCGACTGGCTGGCCGACGAGTTCAAGAAAGAGAACGGCGTGGACCTGCGCCAGGATAAAATGGCGGCGCAGCGCCTGAAAGAGGCGGCCGAGAAAGCCAAGATCGAGCTGTCCGGCGTGGCCTCCACGGCCATCAACCTGCCGTTCATCACGGCGGACGCCACCGGCCCGAAACATCTGGACACCACGCTGACCCGGGCGAAATTCAACGAGCTGACCGCGGACCTGGTGGAGCGCACCATGGGGCCTGTGCGCCGCGCTTTGAGCGACGCCGGCCTGCAGCCGGGCGATCTGCACAAGGTGCTGCTGGTGGGCGGTTCCACCCGTATCCCCGCCGTGCAGGAAGCTGTGAAGAACTTCATGCACACCGAGCCTTCCAAGGGCATCAACCCGGATGAGTGCGTGGCCATCGGCGCGGCCATCCAGGGCGGCGTTCTGGGCGGCGACGTGAAGGGCCTGCTGCTGCTGGACGTCACCCCGCTGAGCCTGGGCATTGAGACCATGGGCGGCGTGTGCACCCGCATCATCGAGCGCAACACCACCATCCCCACCAAGAAGAGCCAGATCTTCTCCACCGCGGCCGACAACCAGCCGTCGGTTGAAGTCAACGTGCTGCAGGGCGAGCGTGAGTTTGCCCGCGACAACAAGTCTCTGGGAACCTTCCATCTGGACGGCATCGCCCCGGCTCCCCGCGGCGTGCCTCAGATCGAAGTCACCTTCGACATTGACGCCAACGGCATTGTGAACGTGTCCGCCAAAGACCTGGGCACCGGCAAGGAGCAGCACATCACCATCACCTCTTCCACCAACATGAGCAAGGAAGACGTGGAGAAGGCTGTGAAGGAAGCCGAGCGCTATGCCGCCGAGGACAAACAGAAACGTGAGGAAGTGGACACCCGCAACGCCGCGGACCAGATGGTGTTCACCACCGAAAAAGCCCTGAACGAACTGGGCGACAAAGTGACCGCCGAGGAGAAGGCGGACATCAATGCCAAGCTGGATGCGCTGAAAGAGGCGCTGAAAGGCTCGGACATCAACGCCATCAAGGCAAAACAGGAAGAGCTGCAAAAAGCTTTCTACGCTGTGAGCGAGAAGGTCTATAAAGAGGCCGCGGCGGCCCAGCAGGCTGCGGGCGCGCAGGCCGGCCCGGATATGGGCGGCCAGCAGGCAGGCAGCGGCAACGGCGACGACAACGTGGTGGACGCCGACTACAAAGAAGTTTAAACCATATCTCTCACAACAAGGGCGGGCGGCGTGGCCGCGCGCCCTTGTGCCGTGAGGACGAGGGAGAGAAAGTATGGCAGAAAAACGCGATTATTATGAGGTGCTGGGCGTGCCCAAGACCGCTTCGGACGACGAGATCAAAAAGGCGTACCGCAAGCTGGCCAAAAAATACCATCCGGACCTGAACCCCGGCGACAAAGTGGCCGAGGAGAAGTTCAAAGAGGTGGGCGAGGCCTACGAGGTGCTCAGCGACAAAGATAAAAAGGCACGGTACGACCAGTTCGGCCATGCGGGCGTGGACCCCAACTACGGCGCGGGCGCCGGGGCCGGCGGCTTCGGCGGCGGGTTCGGCGGATTTGGCGGCGGCATCGATTTGGACGACATTCTGGGCTCCATGTTCGGCGGCGGGTTCGGCGGCTTCGGCGGACAGCGCCGGGCCAACCCCAACCAGCCCCGCCGCGGCGCGGACATCCGCGTCAGCCTGGTGCTGAGCTTTATGGAGGCGGTGCACGGCTGCACCAAGACCGTGACCGTGAACCGCCAGGACGTGTGCCCGGAGTGCGGCGGCACAGGCGCGGCCAAGGGCACCAGCCCCGAGACCTGCCCGGACTGCCGCGGCACGGGTTTTGTCACCGTGCAGCAGCGCACGCCCTTCGGCGTGATGCAGTCCTCGCAGCCGTGCCGTAAGTGCGGCGGCAAGGGAAAGATCATCAAGACGCCCTGCTCCAAGTGCCACGGCGCGGGCAAGGTGTCCAGCACCAAGCGCGTGGAGGTCACGGTGCCGGCCGGCATTGACGACGACCAGAGCCTGCGTTTGGCGGGCCTGGGCGACGCGGGCCAGAACGGCGGCCCCGCCGGCGATCTGATCGTCATCGTCACCGTGCGGCCGGACGCCATGTTTGAGCGCGACCGCTACGACGTACATGTGACCGTGCCCATCACCTACAGCCAGGCGGTGCTGGGGGCGGATGTGGTGGTGCCCACCATCGACGGCAAGGTGCAGTACACCGTGCCCGAAGGCACCCAGTCCGGCACCACGTTCCGGCTGCGGGGCAAGGGCATCCAGTACGTGAACGGACGCGGCCACGGCGACCAGTACGTGCACGTGGTGGTGGAGATCCCCAAAAAGCTGACCAAAACCCAGCGCGAGGCGCTGAAGACCTTTGAGGACAGCCTGAAGGAAGACAACTACGAACAGCGCAAGGGCTTTTTCAAATCCCTGCGCGACATGTTCGGCGGAAAAGAATAAAAAAAGACGCGGCTCCCACCGGAGCCGCGTCCTTTTTTTGTTTACAGCAGCTGTGTGATGCGGGCGCACCCCCTCTTCAATGGGGCCGCGCAGGGCCAGCGCCCCGTCGGTATCGCCCGCGCGCAGGGCCTCCACCTGCCGGGTCAGCAGCTGATGCAGCTGCGTGAAGGACAGGTTGCCGCACACCCCTTTCAGGCTGTGGGCCGCGGCCAGCGCCGCCGCCCAGTCGCCTTTGTCCAGCGCGGCGGACAGGGCCGCGGGGTTGGGGTCTGCCGGGAACTTGGACAAAAACCGCTCCCACAGGGCCTCGTTGTTCATGAAGCGCTCCAGCCCTTCTTCCACATTGACCCCCGCATCCCGCAGGGCCTGTTTTCTGCTCTCGTCCATGCTCAATTCTCCTTTCGCCGGTACAGACGCCGGATCTCGTGCTCCACAGAGAAGAAGCTGTCCAGCAGCTGCGGGCTGAACACCCCGCAGGCGCCGGTGCGGATCATCTCCAGCGCCTGCTCGACCCCGAAGGCGTCTTTGTAAATGCGCTTGCTGACCAGCGCGTCGTACACGTCCGCAATGGACACCGCCTGCGCCCAGACGGTGATCTCGTCCCCGCGCAGCCCGTCGGGATAGCCCCGGCCGTCCCACCGCTCGTGGTGGTGCCGGGCAATGTCGCAGGCATAGGGGAAAATGGGGTGGCTGCGCATTTGGGGAATGCGCTCCAGCAGGCGGGCGCCCTGCACCGTGTGGGTCTTCATAATCTCGTACTCCTCGGGCGTCAGGCGGCCGGGCTTGTTGAGAATGGCGTCGGCAATGGCGATCTTGCCCACGTCGTGCATGATGGACGCCAGGGCGATGTGCTGGATCTGCTCCTCGCTGAGACCGTCCCCCAGGCGGGTGCGGCGCAAAAGCAGCCCCGTGATGTCGTGAATGCGGTGGACGTGCTCGCCCGATTCGCTGCTGCGGAACTCGATGGATGTGGCCAGAGCCTCGATCATGCCCCGGTTCAGGTCCACGATGGTCTGGGTCTGGCGGCGGATCTCCTCTTCCTGGCGCTGCACCATGTGGGCCAGTGCCCGCCGGTTCCGGAACAGCTCCACCACCGAGTTCACCCGCCGGGTGACGATGTAGGGAACCACCGGCTTTTCGATCACGTCCATCACGCCCAGGCGGTAGGCCTCCCGGCTGACCTGGGACGCTTCGGCTGTGATGAGAAACACCGGGGGCCGCCGGTCCGGCGCAAAGGACGCGTTGATCCGGCGCAGCATCTCCATGCCGTCCATCACGGGCATCTGCACGTCCAAAAGCACGGCGCACACCTGGCTGCGGTGCTCTTCCAGCAGGCGCAGGCCCTCGGCCCCGTCGCCCGCCTCCAGAATGAAATAGCTCTGTTTGAAAATCTCGGCCAGAATGGCACGGTTCATTTCCGAATCGTCCACGATGAGCAGTGTGTTCAGCATGGAAGACGGTGATTTTGGCTCGTCCATGGGAAATTCCCCCTTTTTCAACTGGAATTATTATACCAAAAAGAAAAGAATTTGTCAGCCGCGCGGGAACATGGTATCATAGGGGTGCGCACATGCGCGCGGGAGGATTTATGAACAGGAAACAGAAAAAATGGAAGCACGTTCTGCTGACGCTGGTGCTGGCGATGCTCTGCGTGGCGGGCTTCAATATTTTCAGTATGAACCGCATTCTGCTGGACGAAGCACAGGTGATGGGCACCGAGATCGCCAAGCGGCTGGCCGCCCAGGAGATGCACAACATTGTACAATACCAGTGGGTGCTGGACACGCTGGAGGCCTCCATGCGGCCCCAGAACCGCACCGAGGACACCGCCGCCTGGATGCAGGAGTACCTGGTGTACGCCAGGGACCTGACCGGGCTGGATGAAATTGAGATCTACGCCTCGGTGGACGGCAAGATCGTGGCCGCCACCTACTGGGAGGGCGACGAGGACTACGGCCCCACCGCCTCGCAGTGGTATCAGCAGGCCATCGAGGCCGGCGGCGGGATCGTGTACACGGACGCATACATTGACGTGCGGCTGCAAAAGCCCGTGTTCACCATTGCAAAGCAGGTGCGGGGCACCCAGGACGTGGTGGCCATGGACATCTATTCCGACCAGCTGGGCGTCAGCGGTATTCGGGAGGAGCTGCCCGAGGAGGGGCACTATTACCTGTGCGATTCCCAGGGGCAGCTGCTGTACTACGTGGCTCACGGCGAGGCATCCCCCGAGGTGATTCAGGAGCAGATCAGCCAGCTGTTCAACGAGATTCAG
The DNA here is from genome assembly GCF_040096265.1 of Ruthenibacterium intestinale. NCBI lineage: Bacteria > Bacillati > Bacillota > Clostridia > Eubacteriales > Oscillospiraceae > Ruthenibacterium > Ruthenibacterium intestinale. Next base: position 21,606 of record NZ_JBBMFA010000074.1, on the reverse strand, counting down.
GCCGGGGAGCACACGTCCTATCAGTCCTTCACCCAGGGCATTGACGGCCGCAAGCGGGGCGTGTATTATCATCCCATGGAGAACGGGTGGTGCTCCATCATCACCATCCCCTATTCCACCCTGCTGGCCCAAAGCGGAAAGGTGTGGCTGCCCTTTGCGGTGCTGCTGGGGCTGTTTGCGGCGGCCTCGGCGGCGTATCTGGTGTCCCAGTGGCGCAGCCGAAAAAGCGCGGCCCTGTACAACTCCATTGTGGGGGTGCTGAGCAACTCCTACTATGCGCTGTATCAGGTGGATTTGAACCAGGGCACCTACGAGATGCTGAAGGGCTCGGACTACGTGCGGGAGAACGCGGGCAACGCCGGCGACTACGCCCTGCTGCTGCAGAAGCTGGCCGAGGTCATTGAGCCGGAGGCCTACGAGGAGTTCAGCGGCTGCTTTGACATTGAGAACATGCGCCAGCTGATGAAAAAGCGGGTGCGCAACTACGGCGGCGACTTCAAGCGGCTGTTCAACGGCCGGTACCGCTGGGTGCACGTGCAGATGCTGTACGACGAATCGCTGCAGCCGGGCAAGGTGGTACTGTGCTTCCGGGACGTGCACGAGGAAAAGGAGCACGATCTGGCCCGGATGGAGCTTTTGCAGAACTCCATCCACTCGGTGACGGAGATGGCCGATTCCAAAAACCGGTTCTTCTCCTGCATGTCCCACGACATGCGCACCCCGCTGAACGCCATTCTGGGCCTGACCAGGCTGGCGGAAGACCAGGTGGACCAGCCGGACAAGATCCGCGCGGCGCTGGGCAAGGTGCGGGCCGCGGGCGAGCAGCTGCTGGGGCTGATCAACGACATTCTGGAGATCTCCAAGCTGGAAGAGGGCAAGCTGGACATTGTGCACCAGCCCTTTGACCTGGCCGAAAACCTGCGCCAGACCGCCGAGCTGTTCAGCCTGCAGGACGGCGGCCAGCGGACCTTCCGCTGGAAGACGGACCTGCGGGACACGGCCGTGGAGGGCGACTGGCGGCGGCTGCAGCAGATTTTGAACAACCTGCTGTCCAACGCCTTCAAGTACACAAAGCCCGGGGACTCCATCGACTTTGAGGTGACGGAGTTCGCCGACACCCAGAGCCGGTACCCCAACTTCCGCTTTGTGGTGCGGGACACGGGCGCCGGCATGAGCAAAGAGTTTCTGGGGCGGCTGTTCGTGCCCTTTGAACGGGAAGTCCGGTTCGGCGCGGCCAACGTGGCGGGCACGGGGCTGGGCATGCCCATCGTGCACGATCTGGTGCGCCAGATGGAGGGCCGCATCGAGGTGGAGAGCGCCCTGGGCAAGGGCACCACGGTGACGGTGACGCTGCCGCTGCGCCTGGCCGAGGAGCGCCGCCCCGAAGAGACGCCCCCTTCCTACGAGCCCGCGGACATGACCGGCAAGCGGGTGCTGCTGGCCGAGGACAACGAGATCAACATGGAGATTGCCTGCGCGGTGCTGGAGATGCACCATCTGGAGGTGACCCAGGCCTGGGACGGCCGCCAGGCGCTGGAGCTGTTTGAAAACAGCGAACCGGGCCATTTTGACGCGGTTTTGATGGATATGCAGATGCCCGTGATGGACGGCTGTGCCGCCGCCCGGGCCATCCGCGCGCTGCACCGGCCCGACGCGGCCACGGTGCCCATCATCGCGGTGACGGCCAACGCCTTTTCCGAGGACATTGCCCGCCCCCAGCAGGCGGGCATGAACGCGCACATTTCCAAACCCATCGACTTCAACGTGCTGGAGCAGGTGCTGGGCCGCCTGCTGGCAGCCCCTTCCAACAGACAGGAGAGTGAACCATGAGTTACGCAGACGATTTGTTCCTTGCCAACTGCAGGGATATTCTGGAAAACGGCGTGTGGGACACGCAGCTGGAGGTGCGGCCCCGCTGGGCCGACGGCACCCCCGCCCACACGGTGAAAAAGTTCGGCATTGTGAACCGGTACGACTTGAAAAAGGAGTTTCCGGCGCTGACGGTGCGGCGCACGGCCTTCAAGTCCTGCGTGGACGAAATGCTGTGGATCTGGCAGAAAAAGTCCAACCGCATCGCGGACCTGCACAGCCACATCTGGGACCAGTGGGCCGGCCCGGACGGCACCATCGGCAAGGCGTACGGCTATCAGCTGGGGGTCAAGCACCAGTACCGGGAAGGCATGTTCGACCAGGTGGACCGGATGCTGTACGATTTGAAGCACAACCCGGCCTCCCGGCGCATCATGTCCAACATTTACGTGCACGCGGATCTGCACGAGATGAACCTGTATCCCTGCGCCTACAGCCTGACGCTGAACGTGTCCGGCAACACGCTGAACGCCATTTTGAACCAGCGCTCCCAGGACATGCTCACCGCCAACAACTGGAACGTGTGCCAGTACGCGGTGCTGGTGCACATGTTTGCCCGGGCCAGCGGCCTGGAAGCGGGCGAGCTGGTGCACGTGATCGCGGACGCGCACATCTACGACCGGCACGTGGACATTGTGAAAAAGCTGATGGAGCGCCAGCCGTATCCCGCGCCCCGGCTGTGGATCAACCCGGACGTGACCGATTTCTACGCCTTCACACCGGAGGATTTCAAGCTGGAGGATTACCGCTTCCACACCCTGGAAGAGAAGATCCCCGTGGCGGAATAAGGAGGAGCCCATGGAACTGATCGTAGCCGTGAGCAAAAACTGGGGCATTGGAAAAAACGGCGATCTGCTGTTTTCCATCCCCGAGGACATGAAGTTTTTCCGCACCAGCACCCAGGGAAAAACCGTGGTGATGGGCCGCAAGACCCTGGCCAGCCTGCCCGGGGGCAGGCCCCTGAAGAACCGGCGCAACATTGTGCTGACCCGGGACGCGGACCTGCAGGTGGAGGGCGCCCTGGTGTGCCATACCCCCGACGAGGTGCGCGCCGCTGTGGCGGATGTGCCCGGCGACCAGGTGATGGTCATGGGCGGCGCCCAGATCTACCGCCTGCTGCTGGACGACTGTGACAAGGCCTATGTGACCCGGGTGGACGCCGAGGCCGAGGCCGACAGCTTCTTCCCCGACCTGGACCGGCGGGAGGACTGGGTGCTGGACAGCCAGAGCGAGGAAAAAGAGCACGAGGGCCTGCGGTATCGTTTCTGCACCTATGTGCGCAAATAAACAGGAGGACCCGGCAGCGGAACCGCTGCCGGGTTTTTTGTGGGAAGAGAACAGGAGGCTTTTGGCCTCCTGTTTCTTTATACCAAAAAGTAATTTAAACAATAATTAATATGAATGGTTTATTTGTTTTGTTTATATTGCCAACAAGTATTTCCGTATGCTATTATAACTACAGGAAACACGGAAAACCAATAACTATTTTACATAGAAAGCAGGGGATCGCGTGAAACTGGGACTGGTACAGATGATGGCCGCGCCCATGGAAGCGTATGAGGAGACCGCGCAGCGGATTCTTCGGCTGACAGAGCAGGCCTGTGAACAGGGGGCGCAGCTGGTGCTGCTGCCGGAATGCGCCTACCCGGCCTACATGATCGGCCGGGACCCGGAGCGCCGGTTTTTGCAGCGGCTGCCCTCGCTGCTGGAAGAGCTGGGCCAGCTGGCCCGCCGCCGCGGCGTGTACGTGGTGATGGGCGCGGCGCTGCCCGGGGAAGACGGCACGCTGGAAAACGGCGCGGTGGCGCTGGGGCCCGACGGCACGCAGCTGGGCCGGGCGGCCAAGTCCAACCTGTGGCACTTTGACGGAAAGTGGTTCACCGCAGGGCGCACGTCCTTCTTGTTCGACACACCTTACGGCCGCATGGGCGTGATGATCTGTGCGGACGGACGCATTCCCGAAATTGCCCGCATGCTGCGGCTGCAAGGCGCCCAGATGATTTTGGACACGGTGAACCTGGTGGCTTCGGCCGCGGCGCCGGCGCAGCTGTCCAACCAGCAGTATCAGTTTATCCTGCCCATCCGCGCCTGGGAAAACGGTGTGCCCATTGCCGTGTGTGACAAGGCCGGGTTGGAGAGCGGCGCCGTGTGCTGCCTGGGCCGCAGCTTCATCGCTTCGGCCGAAGGCGAGATCGTGGCGCAGTGCTCGCCCGACAAAGAGGAGATCCTGGTGTGGGATGTGGAGCCGGCCGAGCCCCTGCCGTTGCAGGGACGGCGGCCGGAGCTGTACGGCGCGCTGTGCAATGGGCACACGCCCCGCCCGCAGCTGCCCCGGGACCCTGCGGACGCGGAACTGTTCGCGGCGCTGGTCCGCTTTGAGGCGGACACGCCCCGGGAATATGTGGAAAAAGCCTGCGGCGCGCTGGAGCTGTGCCGCATGATGGACGCCCGGCTGATGGTGCTGCCCGCGGCCCGCGGGTTTGCGCTGAGCCCGGAAGACACCGCGGCGCTGTGCGCGGCGCTGGGGGAAGGGGACGCGGCCGTGGCGGACTGGGGCCAGGGACCGGAACGGGGCGCCCATGTGCTGCGGCACACCGGCGAAGCGGACCGGCTGATGCCCACCCACCTGCCCGGTGCGGATTCACCCATCCGCACGGTGGAACTGTGGCCCGGATGCCGGGCGGCGGCGGTCTTTGACGGCGAGATGGCGGTGCCCGAGCTGGCCCGGGTGGCCATGCTGGAGGGCGCGGACCTGGTTCTGTGGTTTGACGCCCAGGGCGGCACCCCGGACTTTGCGCTGGCGCAGACCCGGGCGGCCGAAAACAAGATGTTTGTGCTGCGCAGCGGCCCCGCCGGTGAGAAGGGACGCAGCTACGCGGTTTCGCCCGACGGAGCACAGCTGTTCACCACGTTTTTCACCGCCGAGCAGATCGGCGCGGGCATGGTGAACCTGGCTTTGAGCAAATGCAAGACGGTGGTTCCGGGAACGCACATTCTGGACGGAAGAATCCCGGATTTTTACAAATCAATGACAGAGTGAAAAGGAGTTGAAAAGATGGAACGAGGAGATCTGTTGATTCAAAATGCAGTGGTGGTCAGTTCCAAAAACTGTACCCCGGCGGACATTCTCATCCGTGAAGGAAAGGTGCTGGCGCTGCTGGCCCCGGACAGCGGAGCCGAGGCGGACCAGGTGGTGGACGCGCAGGGCAAGTACGTGATGCCCGGCTGCGTGGACGGCCACACCCACATGATGGACCCCGGCTTTACCGAGCGGGAGGACTTCACCACCGGCACCATGGCGGCGGCGGTGGGCGGCATCACCACAGTGGTGGACCATCACCGCACCACCCCCGCGGTCTATTCGGTGGGACCGCTGCTGGAGAAAATCGATTATCTGAACCAGAAATCCTGCGTGGACTTCGGCCTGAAGGGCGGCATCTCGCCCGACAACGTGGAAGAGCTGGAAGCCATGTGGAACGAGGGCATCACCGGCTTTAAGACCTTCACCTGCAATCTGCACGGCGTGAAGGCCATGCACTCGGCCTTCCTGATGCGCAGCATGACCGAGGTGGCCCGCCTGGGCGGCACGGTGCTGATCCACTGCGAGGACGACGGCATCTGCCAGTACAACGAAGAGACGCTGCGGGCCGCGGGCCGCACGGATTATCACTCCCAGTACGAGTGGCGCTCCAAACTGGCGGAATACGTGGCGGTGCAGACGGTGATCTCGGTGGCAAAGGCCACCCGCTGCCGCACAGTGATCGCCCACGTCAGCCAGCCGGAACTGCTGGAGCAGATCCGGGCCGCGCGGGAAGAGGGCTACGAGATCTACGCCGAGAGCTGCCCCCACTATTTCAACCTGACGGTGGAAGATCTGGAGCAGCTGGGCCCCTGGGCCAAGTTTACCCCGCCCATGAACACCGCCGAAAAACAGGCGCAGCTGTGGAAGCTGTTTGATTTGGGCCTGGTGACCACCATCGGCTCCGACCACTGCCCGTACCCCAAAGAGCAGAAGGAGCCCGGCGAGAAAAACATTTGGGACGCACCCAACGGCATTCCCGGCGTGGAGACCTCGCTGCGGCTGATGCTGGACGGCGCGGCCAAGGGCAAAACCACCATCAACCGGGTGGTGGAATGCATGTGTGAAAACCCGGCCAAAGTGTACGGCCTGTACCCCCGCAAAGGCCATTTGAACCCCGGCGCCGACGCGGACCTGGTCATTGTGGACCTGCAGCGGGAAAAACAGGTGCGCAACGAGGACATTGTGTCCAAGTGCGGCTGGTCCCCCTTCAACGGGCGTGTGCTGAAAGGCGTGCCGGAAAAAGTGTTCGTGCGCGGCACCCTGGTGGCCGAGGACGGCCGCTTTGTGGGCAAACCCGGATACGGCCGGTTTGTGCGGCGCATTCGGTCCTGCCTGAAATAAGTGGAAAGAAGCTGTTTGGCATACATACATAATAAGGAGGAAGTATTGTGATGAAAAAGCGTTTGTTGTCCGTTGTGGCCGCACTGGTAACGGCCCTGTCCCTGCTGACTGCCTGCGGCGGCGGCGCCGCATCCACGGCATCCACCGGTGAGACGGCGTCCACGGCGTCCACGGCCGCCGAGAACACCGGCGATAAGATCGTCATGAAGATCAGCCACGTGTCCTCGCCGGGCAGTGCCCGCGACCTGGCCTGCCAGAAGCTGGCCGAAGTGGTGGAAGAAATGACCGACGGCCAGGTGGAGTGCCAGATCTATCCCTCGTCGCAGCTGGGCGGCCAGCGCGACCAGGTGGAAGGCGCGCAGTTCGGCACCATCGAGTGCGTGGTGGTTCCCACCTCGTATCTGGGCGGCACCGTGCCCATGCTGACTCTGCTGGACACCCCCTATCTGCTGCCGGAAGACCCCGAACAGCTGTTTGAGCTGTATCAGTCCGACGCCATCAAGGCGCTGCTGGACACCACCCAGGAAAAGGGCATTCTGACCCTGGGCCTGTGGCAGACCGGCTACAAACAGTGGTCCGCCAACAAACCCCTGCTGGACCCCTCTGAGATGAACGGCCTGAAGATCCGCGTCATGAACTCTCCCATTCTGTTCAAACAGGCGGAAGTGCTGGGTGCCACCGGCATCACCATGGACTTCGGCGAGACCTACGGCGCACTGCAGAACAAGGCCATCGACGGCCAGGAGAACCCCATCGACACCATTTATGACATGAAGTTCCACGAAGTGCAGACCGACATCACCATCACCAACCACTCCGGCCTGGACCAGGTGGTCATGTTCAACAAAGCCTGGTACGACGGCCTGCCCGCCAACGTGCAGGAAGCCATCAACGAAGGCGTGAAACAGGGCGCCCGCGTATGCCTGGACGAGACCCTGGCCCTGATCGAAAAAGACACCCAGCTGATTCTGGACACCGGCAAGACCCAGATCCACGAGCTGACCGACGAGCAGAAGGCCGCCTGGCGCGAAGCGCTGGTGCCGGTGCAGGAGTTCGCACGTTCCAGCCAGGGCGCTGAGGGCGAAAAAATCTACGACGACATCGTGGCAGCGCGCAAGGAGATCACCGGAGAGGTATAAGCCATGAAAGAGAAAGAGCAAGCGCCGCAAGGCATTTTCGGCAAGATCGATTCCGTCACGGAAAAGGTGGAGAACTGCATCATGAGCATCGGCCTGCTGCTGATCTCCGTCATCGTGTTCGCCAACGTGGTGGCCCGGTACTTCTTTGACCACTCCTTTGCGTGGTCGGAAGAGCTGTCCCGCTACATCATCGTGTGGGTGACCTTCTTCGGCATCAGCTCCTGCGCCCGGTACGACGGCCATGTGTGCGTGGACCTGCTGCCCAACATGCTCAAGGGCAAGGCCAAACAGGTGCAGCAGCTGGTGGTGTGCCTGATCAGCCTGGCGCTGTCCGTGTACATGACGGTCATCAGCATTCAGTTCACCATCACGCAGTTTGAGGGCGGCAACACCAGCATCGCCATCGCCATTCCCATCTGGGTGATCTATCTGTCCACCTGCATCGGATTCTTTTTGATGAGTTATGTGTATCTGCGCAAACTGGGCAGCCTTTTGAAGAAAAAGGCTGCTCAGGAAACAGGAGAGGAGGAAGCGGCATGTTAGCCATTTGCGGCGTTCTGTTCTTTGTGCTGCTGGTGCTGGGCGTGCCCATCTTCATGTCCATGGTGGTGGCCTGCCTGGTGGCGCTGCCCATGAGTTTCCCCGGCATGGACATGGGCCTTGCCATCCAGCGCATCGTGGGCGGCATTGACACGTTCTCCCTGCTGTCCATCCCGTTTTTCATGTACGCGGCGGACATTATGTCCAAGGGCGACATCGGCCACAAACTGGTGAACTTCGCCAACCGTCTGGTGGGCCATCTGCCCGGCGGCCTGGCCATCACCACCGTTGTGACCTGCACCATCTTCGGCGCCGGAGATGGCGCCGGCCCGGCCGCCATTGTGGCCATCGGCATGATTTTGTACCCGGCGCTGTGCGACCACGGGTATGACTCCTACAAGGCCATCGGCTGCATCACCGCATCCAGCACCCTGGCCATGCTGATTCCCCCGGGCATCGCCATGATCTTGTACGGCGTGTCCTCGGGCGCGTCCGTGGGCAAGCTGTTCATGTCCGGCTTGTCCGTGGGCGTGGTGGTTGCCATTGTGTTCAGCCTGTATGTGTGCGTGGACGCCATCAAAAACAAAATTCCCCGGCAGAAACCCGCCACCTTCCGCGAGGTGCTGGATGCCACCAAAAAGGCCATCTGGGCGCTGGGTCTGCCCCTCATCATCCTGCTGGGCATCTACGCCGGCGTGATGACCCCCACCGAGGCCGCGGCTGTGGCGGTGGCCTATGTTTTGATCGTGGAGCTGTTCATTTACCGGTCCATCACCTTCAAGGAAGTGTTTGAGATCGGCGTGACGTCCGGCCGCATGGTGGCCATGATCTTCATCCTCATCGGCGCGGGAAGCCTGCTGTCCTGGATTCTGACGGCCGCCCAGGTGCCCCAGAGCATCGTGGCGCTGACCAGCGGCACCTCGCCCTATGTGGTCCTGCTCATCATCAACGCCCTGTTCCTGGTGGCGGGCATGTTCATGGACCCCAACTCCATCGTCATCGTGCTGACCCCGCTGGTGCTGCCCATGGCACAGGTCGTCGGCCTGGACATGCTGCACCTGGGCATGATCGTGGTGCTGTGCTGCGCCATCGGCATGCTGACGCCGCCCTTCGGCCTGAACATCTTCGTGTCCGTGGGCACCTTCAAGCAGCCCTTTGAAAAGGTGGTCAAACCGCTGTGGCCCTACATCGTTATGATGCTGGGCGTGCTGGTTCTGGTGAACCTGTTCCCGCAGATCAGCCTGTGGCTGCCAAATCAGATGCCGTAAATTGACTTTTGGCCGCCGTTTGGGTTACGATAAAAGAAAACGGATGGTGGCCGTATGGATATCAAGCAACTGAAGTATTTCATGGCGATCGCGGACGTGCAGAGCTTTTCCGAGGCGTCCAAGCGGCTGTATGTGTCCCAGCCGACGCTGAGCAAATCCATGAAAAACCTGGAGGAAAAGCTGGGTGTGGAGCTGTTCTGCCTGGTGGGCAAAAAAGTACAGGTGACGGACTACGGCAAACGGCTGTACCAGAAGGCGCAGCTTTTGATCGAGCAGTACGACGCGCTGTACAACGAGATCCGGGACCTGACCACGCTGCAGACCGGGGTGATCCGCATCGGCATCCCGCCCATCATCGGCACCTGTGTGTTTCCGGGGCTGATTGACGGGTTTTTGCAGAAATACCCCGGCGTGGAGCTGGCCATCGACCAGCACGGCGCCAAAAACATTCAGGAGCGTGCGTACCGGGGCAAGCTGGACCTGGGTCTGACCATTCGCCCGGTGATGGCGGACGCGTTTGACGTGATCGACGTGGTGTCGGACAAAAACGTGCTGATCGTGCCGCCCAACCACCCGCTGGCCGGCCGGACCAGCGTGCGCTATCAGGAGCTGGAGAGCGAGAAGTTCATCTTCTTGGGCGACGAGTACATGCTCACCAGCAACGTGGTGGCCGGCTGCCGCGAGGCGGGGTTTGAGCCGCGCACGCTGCTGCAGGTGACCCAGTGGGATTTTGCCGTGCAGCTGGTGAAGCTGAACATGGGCATTTCCGTGCTGCCCCGGCGCATTCTGGCCATGTACCCCGAGCCGGGCGTGGTCCAGATCCAGCTGGACCATTCGTCCAGCGCCTGGGATGTGGTGATGGTCACCAAAAAGGGCCAGTATCAGTCCTTTGCGACCCAGGCCTTTATGAAGTACATTCAGGAAAACGCGGGAACGCAGCAATAAGCGCAAAAAAGCCCGGGCACGCTTTCAAAGCGTGTCCGGGCTGTTGTTTTTACAGGGCCAGACGGCTCTCCAGCAGAGCCACCGTATACTCCAGGCCGTACGCCAGCGCCTCTTCGTCCAGCCGGTAGCGGGGGTTGTGATGGGGCGCGTCGCTGCCCACGGCCGGGTTGGCCGCGCCCAGCTCCACAAAGAAGCCCGGGCACTTCTGGCTGTAATAGCAGAAGTCGTCCCCCGGGGCGATGGGCGACAGGTCCGCCACGTACGCCTCTCCGAAGGTGTCCGCGATCAGGGCCCGGCCCATCCGGGTCAGCTCCGGGTCGTTGACGATGGAGTCGTATCCCCGGGAATAGGCCACCTGCGCCGAGGCCCCGTGGGCGGCCGCGATGCCCTGGGCCAGGGTGCGGATGCGCTGCTCCACTTTGGCGCGCACGCCCTCGTCGTAGGTGCGCACCGAGCCGGTCACTTCGAAGGTGTTGGGAATGACGTTGTAGGCTTCGCCCGCGCGCACCCGGCACACGGACAGCACCGCCGCGTCCGACGGCGCCAGCGAGCGGGACACCACCGTCTGCAGCGCGCTGATGAGCTCGGCCCCGGTCACCACCGGGTCCACGCACTCCTGGGGCATGGAGGAATGGCCGCCCTTGCCCTGCACGGTCACGTCAAAGCGGTCGGTGCTGGAGGTGAGCACCCCCGGGCACACGCCGAAATGGCCCGTGGGCAGAATGCTGGTCAGGTGCAGGCCGTACACTTCGTCCACGCCCTCCAGCACGCCCGCGGCGATGACTTCCACCGCGCCGCCCGGGGGCGTTTCCTCGGCGTGCTGGAAAATAAAGCGCACCTCGCCGCCCAGGCGGGCCGCGTCCTGACACACAAGGCGCACCGCGTTCAGCAGAATGGCCGCGTGGCCGTCGTGCCCGCAGGCGTGCATGGCGCCGGGATGGATGGAGCGGTATTCCAGCTCGTTTTCCTCGTGGATGGGCAGCGCGTCAATGTCCGCCCGGATGGCCACGGTGCGGCCGGGCCGGCCGGTGCGCAGCACGGCCATCACGCTGGTGGGCGTGGGGCGGGACAGGGTCAGCCCGCCGATCCCGGCCAGCGCGTTCTCCAGATAAGCGGCGGTCTCGGTCTCCTTCCAGGAGAGCTCGGCGTGCCGGTGCAGCCAGCGCCGGTCCTCGATCAGCCGGTCTTTGGCCGCCAGGACCCGATTGTGAAGCTCGCTCATAACAAAACCTCCTTGCAAAAAAAGGCCGCCCCGCCGGGGCGGCCATGGGAATGCATCAGAATACGAAATACAGGACCATCAGAACGCCCAGCACCCAGGCCGGCCACTTGGGCAGGTAGGATGCGTTTTTGCGCAGAATGGCGCGCAGCACGCTGATGACCAGATAGGTGAACATGCCCAGCGCGATGCCGCCCACGTAGTCGAACATGTAGGCGGTGACCAGCAGCATCACGGCCACGGGCAAAAACTCCACGGGCTCAAAGTCGATGCCGCGCAGGGTCTCCAGCATGGAGATGCCCACCACCACCAGAGCGGAGCCGGTGGCCGCGCCCGGGATGATCAGGAACAGGGGGGCAAACAGCATGCACAGCAGGAAGAAGAAGGCGGTGCTCAGGTTGGACAGGCCCGTGCGGCTGCCGGACTCCACGCCGGCGGCGGACTCGGCAAAGCAGCTGATGGTGGTGATGCCGAACAGAGAGCCGGCGATGGTGGAGGAAGCGTCCACCAGGAACACCTTGCCGAAGGCGGGGAAGTTGCCGTCCTCATCCAGCAGGTTGGCCTTGTTGGCCATGGCGAAGCCCGTGCCCAGGGTGCCGAAGAAGTCGTTGATCAGCAGCATGATGATGAAGGGCAGGTACTCCAGACGCAGCGCGCCCAGAATGTCCACCTTGAAGGCCATGTCGCCGATGGAGCTGATGGCGCCGGAGGTGAAGATGCTTTCGGGCAGGGTGACCACGCCCATGAAAATGCCGATGATGGTGGTCAGCACGATGGAGATCAGCAGCGCACCCTTGATTTTCACACGGCGGCCGTGATAGTCAAATTCCACATAGCTCAGGAACAAAGCCAGAACCAGGCCGATGACGCTGAGCTGCACGCTGGGCTGGCTGAAGTCCGCAAAGCCGCTGACTTCCGGGGTGACCAGGCCGCAGGAGTTCAGGCCGATGCGGGCGATCAGCAGGCCGACGGCGCCGCCGATGCCGATTTTGATGTTCTTGGGCAGGCTCTCCGCAAACAGCTCCCGCAGTTTGAACACCGAGATCAGCAAAAAGACGATGCCGGAGATGGCCACAGTGCCGAAAGCCACGCCGTAGTCGGTGCCTTCGGCGATCATGGCGGCCACCAGGTTGGGGATGACCAGAACCGGCGCCAGCACGATGGGCACGTTGGCGATCAGGCCCATGGCGATGGTGGAAACCGCCGTCAGCAGGCAGGTGCACAGCAGAACGCCCGTCAGGTTGATGCCGGGCGCGGCGGACATGGCCGAGGTCATGTAGGCCAGGATGTACGCCATGGTCGCAAAGGTGGTGGCGCCGCCGATCAGCTCGGTGCTGATGGACGAGCCGCGCTCCTGAATGCGGAACCGGCGCTCAAGCAGATTTTTCATGGATGAGATTCCTCCTCTTTTTATCTGAATCCTCTGAATCAGAGGGATTCGTCCAGATGGAACAGGCGTTTGGCGTTGGCCAGCGCGATGGACGCCACTTCGGCGGCGCTGACGTCGCCCCGCACCCGGGCAATGGTCTCGGCCACTTCGGCCAGCATGTCCGACGTGGCGCGCTGCCCCTCATGGGAGCAGGTGGGCAGAAACGGGCAGTCCGTCTCCAGCAGCAGCCGGTCCAGGGGCATGGCGCGCACCACTTCCACCAGGTGCCCCGCGTTGGGATAGGTGATGGCCGGGCCGATGCCCAGGCTCAGGCCCATGTCCAGGAAGGCAAAGCCGTACTGCGCCTGGCTGAAAAAGCGGTGGATCATGCCCGGCACCGGGTGGCGGCGCAGCATGTCCAGCATGTCCTCGTCGGCGTCCCGGTCGTGGATGACCACGGGCAGGCCCAGCCGCGCGGCCAGCTCCAGCTGGGGTTCAAACACCCGCTTTTGCGCCTCCCGGTCCGCGTCCGGCAGAAAATAGTCCAGCCCGATCTCGCCGATGGCCACCACCTTCGGGTCCCGGGCCAGGGCTTCGATCTGCTCCAGCCAGCCCTCCGGCACGGTGTAGGCCTCCAGTGGGAACACCCCCACCGAGGCGCGCATGAAGTCAAAGTCACGGGCCAGCTCCACCGACCGCCGGGACGACGGCACGCTGGAACCGGAATTCACGATCAGCTGCACGCCGCTGTCCCGCATGGCGTTCAAAACGGCGGTGCGGTCCGCGTCGAACACGGTTTCGTCGTAATGGGTATGTACGTCGCTGAGCGGATACTGCATGTTCCTTCCCTCCCAAAAAGAAAAGAGGCGCATCGGTCAAGGATGCGGCCTCGGATACTTTACTTCATTAGAATACCAGAGCGAACGCCAAAAATCAACGGGGTTTGACAAAAAAACCGGAAAAAAACGGCTCAGGAAGCGTTGGCCGGAGGCAGGGGATTGCCCTCTTCGTCGATGCCTTTTCCCACAGGCGGCGGGCGAAAAAGCTGCTGGCCAGCGCGTACAGCACCGCGAACACCGGCACGCCCACCACCATGCCCGCGAAGCCGAACAGCCCGCCGCTGACGATGATGGCCACCAGCACCCACAGCGCCGAAAGGCCCGTGGAATCGCCCAGGATTTTGGGGCCCAGAATGTTGCCGTCAAACTGCTGCAGCAGCACGAGCACCGCGAATTTCAGCGCGGCGATGGGGTCCACGATCAGCAGGATCAGAATGCTGGGCACCGCGCCGATGAAGGGGCCGAAAAAGGGGATGATGTTGGTGACGCCCACGATCACGCTGATGAGCACCGCAAAGGGCAGGCGCAGCAGGGTCATGCACACAAAGCACAGCACCCCGATGATGCTGCTGTCGATGATTTTGCCGATGATGAACCCGCCGAACACCCGGTTGGCGCGGGAGCACACCTCCAGCACGCTGCGGGCCCGGGGCAGCGGCAGCAACGCCAGCACGGCCTTGCGCAGCTGGCGCAGCAGCCGGTCCTTGCCCATGAGCATGTACACCGACGAGATCAGGGCGGTGACGGCGCTGATGAACCCGTTGCCGATCTGGGGCAGCACCATGCGCAGCAGAAAGCCCACCACCAGGAAGGCCAGCACGTAGGAGATGAGGATGCTCAGTTTGCGCCGGCCGCCCAGCTTGCTTTCAAAAAAGCGGACGGGCGCGTCCAGCAGGTAGGCGATGACCAGGCCCCACACAAAGGGCGAGAGAATGCCCAGCCAGGCGCGCAGCTGGGCGCGCAGGGCGTCGAAGTTGGACAGAGCCATGTAGAAGGCCACGCCGGCAAATACCACGATCAGATTGGAGGCCACACGCCCGGTCACCTGCCATTTGTTTTCCTTGCTCACAGCGGTCTCCTTTCAGTTCCTTTTTATTATACAGGAAGCAACGAGAAAATGCCATGCCGGGGCGCGGGTTTCCGCGCTTGTGTTTCGGGGTGGAATGGTATAAATTATAAATAAAAGAACGCGGACGGGGTGAGAGCGTGAAGGAGAAAACGGCACCTTACAAAACACATTTTTACCGCAAAATTCTGATCTGGCTGTTTTTGGGAGTGTTCTTTCTGATGCTCCTGGTGTCTTTCGGCACGTTTTATGTGTATTTCCGGTACTATGTGAACGGCCTGGCCGATTCCGCGCTGCAGAGCACCGCCTATGTGCGGGCGGACCTGAACACCCAGCTGGAAAACGTGACCCTGCTGACGGACAACATGTATTTGGAGACGGAGATCCAGGAGATCCTGACCGGGCCGCAGGGAAACAATCAGGCCCGGATGCAGCGATATTATTCCGGCCAGATCGCGCCCAACCCCTATTTCATGTATCAGATCGACCTGTTCGATTTACAGGGAAACCGGTACATCTACGCCAACAGCGCCACCATTGCCCACAGCTTTCTGGCCGGGTCCTTTGCGGACGAGTGGGGCCCCCGGGTGGAGCAGGCCGGCGGGCGCATTCTGTGGGTGGACGGGCGCGAGATCTCGCCCGGTGCGTCCCATCTGCTGTTTGCGCTGCGGCTCATCAAGAACACCCATTCCAACCAACCCGTGGGCATGGCGGTGGTCAGCGTGATGAAGCGCAGCATCTCGGGCAATCTCAGCCTGTACGCCACCGACACCACGCAGATTTCTCTGGCCGGGCCGGATGGCACGCTGGTGCTGGCCGAGGACCTGCGCCGGGACCCGGAGCAGATGCAGGTGCTGGACATGGACCTGGTCAGCGGTGAGGAGGGGTACTACACGTCGCTGGCCAGCAGCACACTGGTGGTGTACCTGCTGGACGAGGCGACACCCTGGTATGTGGTACAGACCATCCGCCTGCCCACGTTTTTCATGTTCTTACAGCAGGTGCTGGGCGCCATGCCCGTGCTGTTCGTGCTGGTGCTGGTGCTGGCGGGGCTGTTTGTGTGGTCGTTGTACCGGGCGCTGTCCCGGCCCATTCTCACGCTGGTGGAGAGCATGCGCAGTCTGGAGAGCCTGGATTTCACGCCTCCGCAGCTGGACGTGGCGCGGGACGACGAGATCGGTTATCTGAACCGGGGTTACCTGCTGATGCTGGGGGAGATGAAACGCCTGTTTGAAAATCTGGTGCAGGAGCAGAACGCCAAGAAAAACTATGAGCTGGAAGCCCTGCGCGCCCAGATCAACCCCCATTTCCTGTATAACACCCTGACGGTGGTGCGCTTTCTCATCGACATGGGCCAGAACCAGAGCGCCAGCCAGGTGCTCATCAGCCTCATCAAGCTGCTGAAGATCAATCTGGACCCCAAGCGGGAGATGCTGACGGTGGAGGAGGAGATGGAGTACCTGCGCAACTATCTGTCCATCCAGAAGCACCGGTATGACAATTTCGAAGTGAAGTGCAGCGTGGACCCCGGGGCGATGCCCTGCGCCATCCCCCGGCTGCTGATCCAGCCGCTGGTGGAGAACAGTCTGTTTCACGGGCTGAAAAACGGGGCGCTGCACGGGCGCATCGCCATCCAGGTGCGCCGGGAGGACGGGCGCCTGCGCGTGCAGGTGCAGGACAGCGGCGCCGGGTTTCCGCCGGGGTTTGATGTGCGCGCGGCGCGGGTCAACGCCCAGCGCAGCAGCGCCAGCATCGGGCTGCACAATGTAAACGAGCGTCTGCGCCTGTACTACGGGCCGGACAGTCAGCTGCACACCGAAAACCTGCCCGGCACCGGCTGCCGGGTGTGGTTCACCATACCTGTGGAGGAGGGATGAGCATGCTTCGCATTTTGCTGGTGGACGACGACGTGATCGTGCGCAAGTGGCTGCGGCTGGTGTTTGAGAGCCACGACCGGGAGTTCACCGTGGCAGGCTTTGCGGCCAACGGCCGCGAGGCGCTGGAGTTCTGCCGCCGGGAGGGCGCGGACATCGTCATCACGGATATGATTATGCCGGACATGGACGGCATGACCTTCATCCAGGGCCTGCGGGAGTGGGATTTGCGCACCCAGGTGATCATTCTGTCCAATTACGCGGATTTTTCTCTGGCGCAGAAGGGGCTGTCCTTCGGGGCGGCGGAGTATCTGCTGAAAGGGGAGATCACCGAGGAGGAGCTGCTGGAGGTGACCCGCCGGGTGGGCGCGCGCCTGGCCGGTGGCGACCGGCCCGCGGCGCGCTTCTGGGGGTTCGGCACCGTGCAGATCGGCCAGATCATCAGCGGCGGCTGGCCCGAGACCGACGCCGCGCTGGACCGGGAGATGCAGCGCCGGGCCGGCCGGGTGTGGTGTCTGGTGTTCTGCCAGGACGCCCCGGGCCGGCCCGCCGGCCAGGGCTGGGCCCGGGAGGCGGAGGCGATTTTGTCGGGGCTGGGCCTGCGGGCCGGCATGTACGTCATCAGCGACCGGGTGGTGGCCGCCCTGGTGGCGGACGAGGGCGGCGCCCAGTGCGCGGAGCTGGCCGCCCGCCTGCAAACGTGCACCGGCGGAGACGGCGCGCCCTTCTCCCTGGGCATGGACGGCCCCGCCCGCAGCGCCGAAGAGGTGAGGCTGGCCTTTTCCCACGCCTGCGAGGCGGCCCGCCTGCGGTTTTTTCGCGGGCCGGGCTGCGTGTGCGTGTACGAAGAGGACAGCCGGGAGCCGGGCATGGATTTTCAAACCGCCACCCAGCAGGCGTATCAGTTTGTGAAGGCCGGCGAATGGAACCGGCTGAAGGGGCTGATCGACGGGGTGCGCTCCGGCAGCGACCGGTACTCGGTGGAGGACATTGACCGGCTGCGCCGCCTGTTCAACGCCGTGGCGGAAGCGGTGATCCATCACGCCCAGGTGTGCTGCGAGAGCGCACCCCAGCTGCAGGACACCAACCCCATCGCGGAGATCGGTTCCATTTTGTTTTTGGACGATCTGACCGAGTGGCTGTGCCGGCTGATCTGCCAGTGCCGGGACCTGGTGCAGCGCAGCGCCGGCGAGGAGAGCATGCAGCGGGTGCTGGCCTACATCGAGCAGAATTACATGAACGAGCTGACCTTGCACACCATCTCCGAGGTGGCGGGCTTCAGCCCCAACTACTTCTGCAACGTGTTCAAGGAGCGCACGGGCAAGTCGGTCAGCTCGTATCTGACCGACGTGCGCATCGAGCATGCAAAGCGGATGCTGACCACCACCGGCAAGAGCATCCACCTGATCGCTGAGGACGTGGGGTATGAGTCCCCCAGCTATTTTATCAAGGTGTTCAAAGACATGACGGGCGTCACGCCCAACCGGTTCCGCAAGCTCAACCGCTGAGCGGGTCCCGGGCCGCCGCCCCGTGCTTTCGCACGGGGCGGCGGCCTTTTTTTGCAGGGCTCAATGACCCGCAATCGTAAGATTTTAGGGTTTTCTCATAACTTTGCGCTATTCCGGCGCCGGAATAGGAAGATATTCATATTTCTGGTGAAGTTTGAAATACAAGCGCCCGGCGCTTTTTTTTATAATAAGGAGGAAGAGAACCGATGCGCCCGCAGGCGCACAGAAAGGAGCTTTGCCATGAAAATCGGACGGCGGGCCCAGGCGGCACGGCCCAAAAAAGGTGTCACCCTGCAGTCGGAGCGGCGCAACCTGCAGATCGCGTTTTTGCTGCCGCTGTTTTTATCGCTGCTGATCCTGGTGTTGCTGCCCATGGCCAGCCTGTTCGGCCTGTCCTTCACCAACTACAAGATGACCAGCTCTCAGTTCCGGTTTACCGGATTGGAGAATTACATCAACCTGTTCACGGACAAGGGCTTTCGCAACGCCGTGAAAAACACCCTGTTCATGGTCACCTTCGGCGTGCTGATCCAGATGGTGCTGGGCGTGGCCGCGGCCCTGGCCATCCAGCGCATGAAGCATTTGCGCGGGCTGGTGCAGGCGCTGATCGTCATGCCCATGGTGATCCCGCCGGTGATTGCGGGCCTGATCTGGCGCATTCTGCTGATCCCCAAGTACGGCGGTGTGCACGCGCTGCTGTACGGGCTGGGCATCCAGGACGCCCCCGCCTGGCTGACGGACCCGGTGTCCGCCCGGTGGGTGATCGTGCTGGTGTCCGTGTGGGAGTGGATGCCCTTTGTGGTGCTGTTTGTGATCGCAGCGCTGGATTCGCTTCCCGTGTCCCCCTTTGAGGCGGCCCGCATCGACGGCGCGGGCTTTTTGCAGGAGCTGTGGTATCTGACGCTGCCGCTGATCCGCCCGGTGCTGAGCATGGTGCTGGTGTTCCGCGTGGTGGAGGGGCTGAAGATTTTTCCGCTGGTGTTCTCCCTGACCCAGGGCGGCCCGGGCAACAACACCGAGGAGCTGACCTACTTCGCTTATTCCGAGGGCTTTGTGAAATTCAAGATCGGCTATGCCTCCGCGTCTTCCATGCTGATGTTCGGCGTGCTGCTGGTGCTGATCATTCTGTTCTACGGCCGCAAGAAAAAAGACGCGGTCTGAGAGGAGGAATCCGTATGCTGCATCCCAAAACCCGGCAAAAACTGTCCGCGGCCGCCCGGGGCTTGTTTGTGGCGGTGCTGATGTTCGCCACGCTGTTCCCCTTTTACTGGACGCTGCTGATCTCGCTGAAAACCCAGAACGACGCCTTTCAGGTGCCGCCGGATCTGCTGTTTGTGCCCACGCTGGAAAATTACAGCGAGCTGTTTGTCACCGGCGATTTTACAAAGTACTTTTTCAACAGCTTTGTGGTGTGCTTTTTCTCCATCGTGCTGGCGCTGCTGGTGGGCATCCCCTCGGCGTACATCTTTGCCCGGTCCGAGTTCCGGGGCAAAAAAGCCTTTTTCTATGTGCTGCTCATCACCCGCATGAGCCCCGGCGCGGTGTTTGTCATCCCTTATTTTCTGGCGTACAACAAGCTGGGAATGCTGGATACCTATGTGGGCCTGACGCTCATCTACTTTGCCTCCAACCTGGGCATCATCGTGTGGAGTCTGCGGGCCTTCATGGAGGATATCCCGGTGAGTCTGGAGGAGGCGGCCCGCATCGACGGCTGCTCGCTGCTGCAGTCCCTGTTCAAGATCGCCATCCCTCTGTCCACGCCGGGCATTGCCTCCACAGCCATCCTGTCGTTCATTTTCTCCTGGAACGAATTTTTGTTTGCGCTGCTGCTCACCCGCCAGAAGGTGCAGACCGCGCCCATCGGCATTCTGAACTTCATTGTGTTCGAGCGGATGAACTGGGGTGTCATCGCCGCCGGGTCCATCGTCATCGCCTTGCCGGTGGTGGTGTTCGGCATCGCCATCCGAAAGTACTACGTCAAGGGCCTGACCCAGGGCGGCCTGGCCGGTGAATAAGGGGGGAGCGTGTTTTATGAATCATGATAAAGAACGCCCCAACGTGCTGTTTGTACTGACCGATGACCAGGGGTACTGGGCGCTGGGCAGCAGCGGCAACCGGGACATCCAGACCCCCAACCTGGACCGCCTGGCCCGGGAGGGCGCCCGCTTTGAAAACTTTTTCTGTGCCTCGCCGGTGTGCAGCCCGGCCCGGGCTTCGCTTTTGACCGGGCGCATCCCCTCTCAGCACGGGGTGCACGACTGGATCCGCGGGGGAAACTGCGGGTCCGGTTCCATCGAGTATCTGCGGGGCATGCGGGGCTACACCGAGGACCTGGCCGACGCCGGGTACCAGTGCGCCCTCAGCGGAAAATGGCATCTGGGCGCGGCCCAGGTGCCCCAGAAGGGCTTTACCCGCTGGTATGTGCATCAGCGGGGCGGCGGCCCCTACTACAACGCGCCCATGATCCGGGACGGAAAGCCCGTGGAAGAGCCGGGCTACATCACCGACGTCATCACCGACAAGGCGCTGGAATTTCTGGAGGAGATGGTCGGCCAGGACGCGCCCTTCTACCTGGGGGTGCACTACACCGCGCCCCACAGCCCCTGGAGCCGGGCCAACCACCCGGCCGAGCTGTTCGCGCTGTACGAAGACTGCACCTTTGCGGACTGCCCCGTGCGGGAGCCCCACCCCTGGGCCATCTTCTCCGACGCACCCGACGCTCCCACCCGGGAGAACGCCCGCCACCCCGCTGAGACCCTGAAGGGATACTACGCCGCTGTCACCGGCGTGGATCGGAACGTGGGTCGTCTGCTGCAGCGCATGGAACAGCTGGGCGTGCTGGACAACACGCTGGTGATCTTCACCTCCGACAACGGGTTCAACTGCGGCCACCACGGCATTTGGGGCAAGGGCAACGGCACCTTCCCCCTGAACATGTACGACACCTCGGTGAAAGTGCCCCTGATCTGGTGGCACCCGGGCCGCATTCCCGCGGGAAAAGTGGTGCAGAACATGGTCAGCGCCTACGACTTTATGCCCACGCTGCTGGAGTATCTGCACCTGAACGCGCCCCAGCGCCCCCAGCTGCCCGGCCAGAGTTTTGCAGGGCTTTTGCAGGGGGAGAGCTACCCTGTGGACAAGGGCGCCCCGGTGGTGGTGTTCGACGAGTACGGCGCGGCGCGGATGATTCGCACCTACGTGGATAAACTGATCGTGCGCTACCCCTACGGGCCCGACGAGTACTACGATCTGGAGCAGGACCCCGGCGAGGAGGAGAACCGGATCGACGACCGGCGCTGCGCGCTGCGCATTCAGCAGCTGCGCCGGCGCATGGAGCGCTGGTTTGCCCGCTATGCAGACCCGGCCATGGACGGCCGGATGGAGCGGGTCAGCGGCAACGGTCAGCTGGACCGGGCCGGGCTGAAGGCCGAGGGACGGCCTAATTACGCGCCCCTGGGCCACGAGGCCCGCTGGAAGGTGTGAGCTCGCCTGTTTTAACGCTTCTTTCCACAACAAGAGCGCCCGCCCCGGCCGGGGCGGGCGCGCG
>NZ_JBBMFA010000073.1:0-12564 GCF_040096265.1 Ruthenibacterium intestinale | reverse complement strand
GTATCTCCAACAGTATAGCATATAGACCTTGGAGAGGGTCTATAAACACTACTACTTTATAATACGAGGAGGTTTTTGTGTGACCAATCCCCTTGTCTCCATCATTGTCCCGGTGTACAATGCGGCGCCGGACCTGGCCCGCTGCATTGAAAGCGTGCGAAAACAAAGCTATGAAAACTGGGAGCTTTTGCTGGTGAACGACGGTTCCAGCGACACATCCGGCCCCATTTGCCGCATGTATGAACGGGTGGACGGGCGCATTCATGTGCTGGACAAGAAAAACGAGGGTGTGTCCGCCGCGCGCAACGACGCGCTGGACGCGGCGAAAGGTGATTTTGTGCAGTTTCTGGACAGCGACGATTACCTTCCGCCGGACGCCACCGAAAAGCTGGTGGCTCGGGCGCTGGCGGACGACTGCGATCTGGTAGTGGCCCGCTACTACCGGGTGAAGGCGGAAAAGATCACGGTACACGGCTTTCTGCAGGACACGGGAGTCATGGACCATCTGGACTTTGCCCGGCAGCTGATGGAAGAGCCGGCCAGTTTTTACTACGGCGTTCTGTGGAACAAACTGTACCGCGCTTCCGTTTTGCAGGAAAACCACATCCGCTGCCACGAGGAACTGAACTGGAGCGAGGATTTTCTGTTCAATCTGGAGTACATTCGCTACGCACAGCGCTTCGCGGCGCTGGACGCGCCGGTGTACTACTATGTGAAAAACCGGACCAGCATCACCAATTCCCAGATCGACCTCATCAGCGTGGTCAAAACAAAAACCACCCTGTTCCCCTACTATAAGGCACTGTATGAGCAGCTGGGCCTGTACGAAAAGTACCGCCCGCAAATTTACAAATATCTGATCGCCACGGCCAGCCGCGGCTGAAAAAAGGAGACGGACCCGCGGGTCCGTCTCCTTTTTGTTTTATTTTGTCTCCAGGGGCATGCCGATGGAAAAACCGGTTTCGCCGCCGTCGATGGCGAACTTGGCGCCCGTGATGTTGGCGGACTCGTCGCTGGCCAGGAACAGCACCAGATTTGCGATGTCCTGCGGTTCCAAAATGCGGCCCATGGGGGTGAAATATCCCGGATTTTTGCGGATGTCCTCATCGTCCCGCAGCAGCATGTTGGTGGCGCAGCAGGCCGGGTGGATGGAGTTGGAGCGCACGTTTTTGTTGCGGTACTCCGCCGCCGCCACCTGGCTGAGCATGGCGATGGCCGCCTTGCTGGCGCCGTAGGCCGCGTGGTTCACAAAGCCGAAAGTGGCCGCGTCGGACGAGGTGTTGATGATGGAGCCGTTTCCGCTGGCCACCAGCAGCGGCGCCAGGTATTTGATGCCCAGGAACGGGCCGGTGCTGTTGATGGCCATTTCGCGGTTCCACTCATCCAGCGAAAGCTCCTCGATGGGCTTGACGATGAGAATGCCCGCGTTGTTGAAGAACACGTTCAGCTTGCCGCAGCTCTCGCGCACCACCCGGGCCGCGTTCTTCCAGTCCTCCTCGTCGGTGACGTTCAGCTTCAGCGCGGTGGCCCGGCCGCCGGCGGCCTCGATCTCCGCCTTGACCTGCTGCAGGCCCTCTTCGTTGATGTCGCACAAAAACACCTGGGCGCCCTCCCGCGCGAAGGTGATGGCCGTCTGCCGGCCAATGCCACTGGCCGCGCCGGTGACCAGCGCGATCTTGCCTTCCAGTCTCATGGATCCAACCTCCTGCAATTCAAAATTTGCCGTTTGCACGGCCTGTTTTTTTCATCATAGCACGCCCTTTTGCGTTCGTCAAACCGATTTGCTTGCATCTGCGGACGGCATGTTTTACAATGGTGGCATAAGCGGGGAGGAGTGAATATGAACGATTTAAAAGCGCTGGCCGAGCGCCTGAAAACCCAGGCGCCCCACTGTTCCTTCACCTGGGGCGAGGACGGTCTGCGGGTGCAGTCGCCCTGCGGCGAAGTGCGCGCCGCGGGGGACCGTGTGCTCTTTCTGGGCGATGTGTACCGCAACCTGCGCATGGCCGATTCGTCCTCGCTGTGCACGGCGGTGGCACTGTTCGCCCAATACCTGGAGGAGGGCGGTCTCGTCGAGCCCCGCACCCGGGAGGAGCGGTGCGCCTGCAACCCCACCTACCGGGCCACCGCGGCCGCGCTGAAGAAGCTGGACCGCCGGGTCCTGACGGTGCTGGCGGCGGTCGAGGCCGTGCTGCTGGCGGCGCTGGTCCTCAGCGGGCAGAGCATCCTCGCCATGGCCATGATCCTTGCGCTGGTGGGCACGGCGCCCTGGCGGGCCAACCGGACCATTCACATTCTGACAGAGCACTGGGTCTGCCCCCACTGCCACGCCGCCCTGCCCCGAATGCCTCACAGCACCATCGCGCTGCGCTACGCCTGCCGCTGCCCGGCCTGCGGTCAGAAGCTGGAGACGGATCCCCTCTCCCGCTACGCCCATGAGCCGGACGTGGACCAGGCCGCCCGGGCCCCGGGTAACCGGGCCTGCCGGTTCTCCGGCGCGGGGATCCTGCTGGGCGCGCTGGCGGGCTTTGCCCTTTCGCCGGGGGATTGGGCCCTGCGGCTGGCCCTGTTCGGGGCGGCGCTGACCGGGCTGGGCCTGCTGTTTCTCCCGGTGCGGCCGCCTCAGGAGGTCACGTTTTCCGCCGGGGTGCGCCGCCGGGACGGCGCTCTGGTGCCCGCCTTTTTCTGCTGGCCCCTGGGCCTGGCCCTGCTGGGGATGGGAGTGTGGTCCGCCCGGCAGGGGCTGAGCGCCGGGTATTGGGCGGCGGCCGGCCTGCTGCTGACGGCACTGGGCGCCCGGGCCCTGCTGGACCGGCGCAACCGCGCCCTGTTCTTTTTGTCCGACGGCACGCTGCTGCGCTTTGACCTGTGGGGCCGCCGGCAGGAGCGGACCGTCCAACAGATCGCCTCGGTGCGCAGCTGCCCGGGGCGCAGCCTGGCGCTGCTGGGGGTGGACGGGCGCGTCTTTTTCACCGCCCGCAGCGGAATGTGCCAATTTCAGCGGGTGCGAAACTGGGCCGAAGCGCGGCAGATCCCCATCCAGCTGGTTGCGCCGCCCGTCGCCGGCCGCTCTGTGCAGTGCTGGCGAAACGCCTTTCGCAGCCGCATGCATCTGTATCTGAACGCCGCGCGGGTGTCTCTGGCCCTGGCCCTGGCCGCCCTGTGGGCCGGCTGCCTTCTGCCGCCCGCGCTGTTTGCCCTGGGAGGGCTGCGCCTGGGAGATACGGTGCTCTGGATGGGCGCCGCCCCCCTGCCGCTGATGGTCTGCCTGGTTGTGTTCGCGCCGGTGACCGCCCTGGGCGGGTTGCAGGAAGCCACCCCCGCCTGGAAGGCCATGCACGCGCTGCTGCCCTACCCGCTGCTGGCTCTGCCCGCGGTTTTGCTGGCGGCGATGGCGCCCGCCGCCATGGACCGCTTTCTGTTTGCGGAGGACAGCCGCGCCTTCCCGTGGCTGTGGGCCGCCTTTACGCTGGTACCTGCGGCGCTGGTGTGTCTGCGGACGCCCCGGCCCCGGCGGGCGGCACAGACGGTGATCCTGACGGTGCTGCTGATGCTGACCTGCTGCCCCACGGCCTGCGCCGCCGACCTGGTGCTGCAGGACCTGGCGCACACCGCCGCGCCGGTGCAAACGCAGGGCGCTGCCCCTCTGACCGTTCAGCGGAAGGACGGCGTCCGGTTTCTTGTGACGGACAAACGCGGTTCGGCGCTTGCATCTTTTGACTGCTGTGTTATATAATAAGAACGGTCTCGGCATGAGCCGGGGCCGTTTTCCCTTGAGAAAGCGAGGCGAAGGAATATGAATCGACGGCAAACGGCCATTGCCCTGGGCGCGGGGCTTTTGTGCGCCTTTGCAGCGGGTGCGCTGGCGGTTCGGCGCAAACTTCGCGCCGGCAAACCGACCCCTGCCGCACCGCAGCAGGACGATCCGCTGGCCGATCTTCTGTCTTCCCACAATCAGCCCGATCAGGGCCCCAACGCCAATCCCGTGGACGCGGCCGGTGCGTCCTCGGCCCCCGAAAGGGTGCTGGACCCTCTGAAAATCGCCTGTGCGGAGGATTTTCAGGATTGGGATGACCTTGGCTGCCGGGGCTGAACAGGTTTGCCGCAGCGGGGCTGCGGCGTTTTTTTATCAAAGAAAGGAACGTAAGTATGACCAAAATTACAATTTTTTCCGGATTTTTGGGCGCGGGTAAAACCACGCTGATCAAAAAGCTGATCGCCGACGGGTACCAGGGCGAAAAACTGGTGCTGATCGAAAACGAGTTTGGCGAGATCGGCATTGACGGCGGCTTCATGAAAGAGGCGGGCATTCAGGTGACCGAGATGAACTCCGGCTGCATCTGCTGCAGCCTGGTGGGCGATTTCGGCAAAGCGCTGGAGAAAGTGCTGGAAGAATACCATCCCGACCGCATTCTCATCGAGCCGTCGGGCGTGGGCAAGCTCAGCGACGTGATCCGCGCGGTGCAGAACCTGCATGCGGACGTGGAACTTGCCGGCTTCGTCACTGTGGCGGACGCGAGCAAGTGCCGCCTGTATATGAAGAACTTCGGCGAGTTTTACAACAACCAGATTGAGCACGCCAGCGCCATCATCCTCAGCCGCACCGACTCCATCAGTGAGGACCGGCTGAACGCGGCGGTGGAACTGCTGCGCGCTCACAACGAGAAAGCGCCCATTGTCACCACGCCCTGGTCGCAGCTCACCGGCGCCCAGCTGCTGGAGGCCATGGAGCAGAAAAACAGCCTGCAGGAAGAGCTGCTGGCCCTTGCCCGTGAGGAGCACCATCACGAGCATCACCACGAGGAAGGCTGCACCTGCGAAGCCTGCCAGCACGAGCACGAGCATGAGCATGAACATGAACACCACCACGACCACGACCACGAGCATCATCACGACGAATGCGGGTGCGGCCATGACCACGAGGGCCACCACCATGCAGACGAGGTGTTCACCAGCTGGGGCACCGAGTCGCCGCGCAAATACAGCAAGGAAAAACTGTGCGCACTGCTGGATCTGCTGGACACCGGCAAATACGGCAGCGTGCTGCGTGCCAAGGGCATTGTGCCTACCGAGGACGGCACCTGGCTGCACTTTGACTATGTGCCGGGCGAGCAGAACGTGCGCACCGGTGCGGCGGATTACACCGGCCGCCTGTGCGTGATCGGCGCCGGGCTGGACACCGGCGCGCTGGCCGCGCTGTTCAGCAGGGAGGAATGACCATGGCGATTCCCATTTATCTGTTCACGGGATTTTTGGAGTCGGGCAAAACCACCTTTTTGCAGGAAACGCTGGAAGACCCGGATTTCTGCACCGGGGAAAAGACCCTGCTGCTTCTGTGCGAAGAGGGCGAGATCGAACTGGAACCCAAGAAATTCGCGGGCGGCAACGTGACCATCGTCCCGGTGGAAAACGAACAGGACCTGACCCGGGAGTTTCTGGAAAGCCAGACCAAGCAGCGGCGCATTGACCGCGTGATCATTGAGTACAACGGCATGTGGAATCTGCAGACGCTGTACGACGCGCTGCCCAAAGGCTGGGAATTTTATCAGATCCTGCTGACGGCGGATTCCACCACCTTCCCCTCCTACATGAACAACATGCGCCAGCTGGCCGTGGACAAACTGCAGGACCCGGAAGTGGTCATTTTCAACCGCTGCACCGACAAAACCGACCGCACCTACCTGCACCGGGCCGTGCGGATGGTCAACCGCCGGGCGCAGATCATCTACGAATACACCGACGGCAGCATCCGGCCCGACGACATCGAGGACGAGTTGCCCTTTGACCTGAAAGCGCCGGTGATCGAGCTGCGGGACGAGGATTTCGGCATCTGGTATCTGGATGCAATGGAAAACCCGGACAAGTACCGGGGCAAGCACATTCATTTCAAGGCATATGTGTGCCAGACCAAGCGCGCCCCCAAAGGCTGTTTTGTGGCCGGGCGCTTCGGCATGACCTGCTGTGCGGAGGACATCTCCTTCATCGGCGTGCTGTGCGAGGCGGACAACGCCGCGCAGCTGCGCCACCGCAGCTGGGTGGACGTGACGGCCGAACTGGATGTAAAACGCCACGAGATTTACGGTGGCGAGGGCCCCTGGCTGCGCGCGTCCCAGGTGACGCCCACCACGCCCCCGCAGGACGAACTGGTCTATTTCTTGCGCTGACAAAAAACTCCCGGACGGGTGCGGCCCGTCCGGGAGTTTTTGATTGATCCCCGCGCCGGCAGCGGATAACTGCGCTGATTGGGGGTAAACTTCTTTTAGAAAACACGTTCAACGAAGGGGTTTTATGACAGACTTGCACACACACATCCTGCCCGGCGTGGATGACGGCGCGAAAAACCTGGATATGAGCCTTGCGCTGCTGCGCGCCCAAAGGGCGGACGGCGTGACCCGGATCGCGCTGACGCCGCACTTCCGCTTTGAGCAGACGATCGAGGAATTTCTGCGCCGGCGTGACGAGGCGATGGCCCTTCTGACCCAGGCCCTGAAAGCGGAAGAGCATCCCCCACAGCTGAAGCCGGGGGCAGAGATTTTCTACTCTTCCCAGCTGGCGGAGACCGACCCGCGCCCTTTGTGTCTGGCCGGCACGCCGCTTCTGCTGATTGAATTTCCGCCCGCCTACCTCCCTCAGGGCACCGGCGATGTGCTGCATCAGTTGACGCGGCAAGGGTTCATCCCCCTGATCGCCCATGTGGAGCGGTACGCCTTTGTGCGTGAAAACCCCAACCTGCTTTGCGACTGGATCGAGGCGGGCGTCTGCACGCAGATGAACGCTTCCGGTCTGCTGGCGCGCACGAAACAGCAGCGCCTGCTGGTGCGTATGATCCGCCACGGAATGATCCACACGCTGGCCACGGACGTGCACTCCCCCGCCAGACGGCCGCCCCGGCTGAGACAAGCGCTGGACCTCGTGCGCCGAACATGCGGCGAAGAGACGGTCGGCCGCCTTTTGAACAGTGCAGACGCGCTGTTTCAGGGCGCGGTGCCGGATGTCCCGGAGCCCCGCCCCATGCGCCGCATTCTGGGAAAATGGATGTAAAACCGAAGCCCGGCCCCCTCAGGGACCGGGCTCTTTTCATGAAACGGTAAACAAAAAGCAGCAGGACAGCCGGGCATATCTGCGGCGGAACTCGTCCAGCGTGCACACCACCGGACGGCCGTACACCGCGTTCAAAAAGCGGAACCGACCCTGACCTGCCGGTACAAACGCAGCGAAATGCATTCCCCGGCCGGTGAAATAATACACAAAGCCCGCCGGGCAACGGCGCATGCGCAAAGCGGCGGTCAAAGGCGACAGCGCCAGCCGGGGCCGCAGTCCCTGACAGCGCAGCCACGCCAGCAGAAAGAACAGGTTGGTGCCCAGCACGCCGCCCAGCAAAAGCCCTTTTTCCAGCCCCCGGCGAACCCGGTCCGCGCTGGGATTCCAGCCGGCCGCGTGCAGAATGTTGTACGCCGCCACCCATCCGCAGCCCGACCGGGCCGAGGAAAAGCGCCCGTAAGGCACATCCCGCAGCCTGCTTTGATCGGTCAGATATCCATCCCGGGAAAAAGCCCGCGCATCCATTTCAATCCTCTCCTTTTTGGCCCAGCACATACCGCTCGATGGCTTTGGCCACACCGTCCTCATCGTTGCAGGCGGTGCGCACGTCGGCGGCCGCCGCAATTTCGGGGGCGGCATTGCCCATGGCCACGCCCAGCCCCGCGGCCCGCAGCATGGCCAGATCGTTGATGGAATCGCCGCAGGCCATCACCTGAGACCGGTCCAGCCCCAGCAGACCGGCCAGGGTCAGCAGCGCCTTTCCCTTGTCCACACCTTTGCCGTTCAGCTCCAGATTGTTGGGAATGCTGCTGGTCACTTCAAACCGGCCGCTGTCCTGATACACCCGGAAGGCCGTGTCGCGCAGAGCCTCGTTTGTAAACAGCATGGTCAGTTTTTCCACGGGCCGGGTCTCGGCTTCCAGCCAGCGGACCTGGTCCTCCACCACGGTGCGCGTGGTGGAAAAGTACGTGCGCATGGCCGGCGGAGCCGCCGCCACCAGCGCCTCAAAGGTAGCGGCGCCCGTGTAGGCCCGCCCCTCCACATAAACGTCGATCAGGCCGCCCAGCTCCCTGCCCCGCACCAGCGCCCACAGGGCGTCCTCTTTGGGCAGCGGATCCACCGCCATGCAGCGGCCGCCGGCCAGATCGTAGACGGCGCCGCCGTTGGAGGTAATGGCGTAGCGCACGCCGGGAATCTGCACAAACGCGTCCGGCAGACCCGCCCGGGGCCGCCCCGTGGCAGGCAGGACCGCCACGCCCCGGGCACACGCCGCCGCGATGGCACTGCGCGTGCGGGGCGAAATGCGCTTTTGGGAATCAAAGACCGTCCCGTCCAGGTCCAGCCCGATCAACCGAATGTCCACGAAAAAGCCTCCTTATGCCTGGCGGGAATGCTTCCACTCCAAAAACTCCTCATACGTGCCCGGCCGGTCCAGACAGCCCGGCTGGCCCAGAGGAATCTCGATGATGCGGTTGGCGATCTCGTCGATGAACTGATGGTCGTGCGAGGAGAACAGCAGGTTGCCCTTGAAGGAGGCCAGCCCGTTGGACAGCGCCTGAATGCTCTCCAGATCCAGATGATTGGTGGGCTGGTCCAGCACCAGCACGTTGGCATGGGTCATCATCATGCGGCTGAGCATACAGCGAACCTTTTCACCACCGCTGAGCACCTTGGCGGGTTTGTACACCTCGTCGCCGGAGAACAGCATCCGCCCCAGAAAGCCCCGCAGGAAGGTCTCGGCGGGATCTTCGCTGTACTGGCGCAGCCAGTCGATCAGGTTGCCTTCAAAGCCTTCAAAAAAGGCGGAGTTGTCCTGCGGGAAGTAGCTCTGGCTGGTGGATACGCCCCACTTGAAGCTGCCGGCGTCCGGCTCCATTTCGCCCATCAGAATCTTCATCAGGGCGGTGTTTCCGGCCTCATTGTCTCCCACCAGGGCGATCTTGTCGTTTTTGTTGGCGATGAAGCTGACGTTGTCCAGCACTTTCACGCCGTCCACGGTCTTGGTCAGGCCCTCCACAAACAGAATGTCCTTGCCGGCCTCCCGCTCGGGCGAAAAGCCCACAAAGGGATATTTCCGGCTGGAGGCAGGCATCTCTTCCAGCGCGATGGAATCCAGGATCTTCTTGCGGCTGGTGGCCTGCTTGGACTTGGATTTGTTGGCCGAGAACCGCTGAATAAAGGACTGCAGTTCCCGGATCTTCTCCTCTTTTTTCTTGTTCTGGTTGCGGATCAGCTGCTGCATCAGCTGGCTGGATTCATACCAGAAGTCGTAGTTGCCCGCGTACATCTGCACCTTGTTGTAGTCGATGTCCACGGTGTGGGTGCACACGGCGTTGAGGAAGTGCCGGTCATGGCTGACCACGATGATGGTGTAGGGATAATCGATGAGAAAGTTCTCCAGC
This sequence comes from Ruthenibacterium intestinale, assembly GCF_040096265.1. Taxonomy (NCBI): domain Bacteria; kingdom Bacillati; phylum Bacillota; class Clostridia; order Eubacteriales; family Oscillospiraceae; genus Ruthenibacterium; species Ruthenibacterium intestinale. Next base: position 3,121 of record NZ_JBBMFA010000073.1, on the reverse strand, counting down.
CAGTCGATGGCGTCGATGTCCAGGCCGTTGGTGGGCTCGTCCAGCAGAATGATGGTGGGCTGACCGAACAGTGCCTGGGCCAGCAGCACCTTTACCTTCTGGCGGCCATCCAGCGAAGACATGGGGGCGTAGTGCAGCTCCATGGGGATGCCCAGGCCGTTGAGAAGCTGGTCGGCCTCGGTCTCGGCGTCCCAGCCGTTCATCTCGGCGAATTCGCCTTCCAGCTCGGCGGCGCGCTCGCCGTCGGCATCGGAGAAATCGGGTTTGGCGTACAGGGCCTCTTTCTCTTTCATGATGTCGTACAGCTTGCGGTTGCCCATGATGACCGTGTCCATCACGCTGTATTCATCGTACTTGTAGTGGTCCTGCTCCAGCACGCTCATGCGGTCGTCCGCCCCCATGGACACCGAGCCGGTGGTGGGTTCCAGCGCGCCGGACAAAATGCGCAGAAGCGTTGATTTGCCCGCGCCGTTGGCGCCGATGATGCCATAGCAGTTGCCGGGCGCGAATTTGAGGTCCACGTGTTTATACAGGGTGCTGCCCTGAAACTGAAGACTGACGTCGGTCACTGTTAACATAAAGTTCCTCCAAAAGGCGCCGTAACGGGCGCATAATCATTGTTATTATACCATGAAAAGGGGCTTTTCGTAAAGCGAACAAACCTTCACAAAATTTTTACAGATGTCCCGGCGCATCCGTGCCATACTCGTTTATAGACGATTCCGTCTGTTTTTTTGAAAGGATGCGAAACGGATGATTTTTTTACAGATTCTGCGGCTTTTGGCGGTCATGGTTCTGGCCTTCGGAGCCGGCAAGCTGGCTTCAAAGCTGAAAATGCCCGCCATTCTGGGCTGGCTGATCGCAGGGATGGTGCTGGGGCCCCATGCTCTGAACCTGCTGGACCAGCAGACGCTGGACGCGGCCTGGTTCGGCAGTGTGGAACACCTTTTGGAGTGCGTTGCGGGCCTGATGATCGGCACCGAGCTGCTGTGGAAAAAGCTGCGCAGTGCCGGGCGGCAGATCCTGGTCACCACCGTGACCGAATCGCTGGACACCTTTGCAGTGGTCAGCCTGGTGTTTGCCTGCGTGTTCCGCATCACGGGCGTGCCGGTCTATCTGGCGTTTTTGTTCGGCGGCATCGCGCTGGCCACAGCGCCTGCGCCCTCGCTTTCCATTGTGAACGAGCTGAAGACCAACGGCCCGGTGACCCGCACCCTCATGCCCATGGCCGCGCTGGATGACCTGGTGGGCGCCACGGTGTTCTTTGTAGTGGTGGCGCTGGTTTCGGCGCAGATCTCCTCGGTGGGGATTCCGGTGGCAGGCATTCTGGTGCTGGTGTTTCTTCCGGTTCCGCTGGGCGGAGCGATGGGCTTTTTGGCCGGGCGCCGGATGTGCCGCGCGCGGACCCCGCGCCAGGCCTTTGGTACCATGCTGGTCCTGCTTGCAGCCACCGCCGGACTGGGCGCGCTGGTAAATGCGCTTCTGCCGGTTCCTGTGCTGAACTTCATGCTGCTGGGCATGTCCTTTTCCGCGGCATTTGCCAACTGCATTCCCGAAGCTCTTCTGGAAAACATCATGCGCGTGATGAATCCCGTCATCGGGGTGGGGCTGATCGTGGTCATTTTGAACCTGGGTGCGCCGCTGGACTATCATCTGATTTTCGGCGCGGGGATCTATACTGCCGTGTACATTCTGGCGCGGGCTGTGGGCAAGTACAGCGGGGCCTATCTGGGGGCCGCCGTGACCGGCGCGCCCAAAACCGTGCGCAATTTTCTGGGCTTTACCCTGCTGCCGCACTCCGGCGTGTCGCTGGTATTCACCGGTATCGCGGTATCCGTTCTGAGCGGTCCCGCCCCCGAGTGCGCTTCCATCCTGCAGGGGACCATTGCGGCAGCCGCGGTCATCAATGAGGTCATTGCGGTGTTCATGGCGAAAAAAGGCTTCGAGTGGGCGGGCGAACTGCCCGGCACCGGAAAGGAAGTGCCGGCATGACCCAGCAGGAACGTCAGGCCCGCAGCCGGGCCAAAATTTTTGAGGCGGCCATGGACGAGTTCGGCACACAGCCTTTTGAAGACGTGACCATGGACGCCATCTGTTCCCGCCACGCCATCTCCAAGGGAATGATGTACCATTATTACACCAGCAAGGAAGCCTTGTTCCTTCTGTGTGTGGAGCACACCTTCCGCGCGCTGGCGCAGTATCTGGAAAGCCGCCGCGCCGCCCTGGAACAGCAGGATGCGGAACAGGCGATTCAGCTTTATTTTTCAGCCCGGGAACTCTTTTTCCGGGAGCATGAGCGGGAACGGACGGTTTTCGAGAGCGCCATGCTGCGCACGCCCGTGCCGCTGCGGGAAGACATTGCCCGCCTGCGCGCTCCGGTGGCGGCGCAGAACCGGGCGTTTCTGGCGGCGGTGGCGGCGCGGCTGCCCCTTCGCCCGGGCCTGAGCCGGGAAGACGCGGCCCGCTATCTGGAAAGTCTGGAAGCGGTTTTCCCCTCTTTGCTTCAGAACTACGAGACCACCGACGTGCACAGTATGATGGATGTCTCCCAAAAAGTTCTGAACCTGGCATTGTTTGGGCTGGCGCGGGAATAACCGTTGATTTTAAGGGAATCCTAGAAGTATCTCACCCGAAGGAGGCCCTTTTATGATCGAACAGGACACCATCCGTCTGCTGCGGGAATGCGACGCCGGCGTGCAGATGGGCACACAGTCCATTGCGGACATTCTGCCCGATGTGCAAAGCGACACGCTGCGGCAGTTTTTGACCCGGTGCAAGGAAGAACACCTGACATTGCAGGGAGAAATTCAGGCGCTTTTAAACCAGTACCACGACGAAGGCAAGGACCCCAACCCCATTGCCAAGGGCATGTCGTGGGTGAAAACCAACGTGAAGCTGGCCATGGAAGACTCGGACCGCACCGTGGCCGACCTGATCACCGACGGCTGCAACATGGGCGTCAAATCTCTGAACAAATATCTGAATCAGTATACGGCCGCCAGCGAGCAGGCCAAGGACATCGCCAAACGGCTGATCCATCTGGAACAGGCGCTGGCGGTGGACATCCGGCGTTTCCTGTGACGCAAAGAAAAAACCGGGCGGGCATCCTGATGGGATGCCC
>NZ_JBBMFA010000072.1:0-14361 GCF_040096265.1 Ruthenibacterium intestinale | reverse complement strand
GCGCGGAAGATGATAAACTGGCCGGGCTGCGCTTTATGAGCCACCAGCGGTGCTTCGATCACCATTTTGGTGACCGTAGGGTTCAGCGCTTCCTTCTCTAAAATTTTGTACATAGCGTTCCTCCGTTTTCACAAAAAAGGCGCGGTTTGCGAAAACCGCGCCGGATGGCGTTACAGTACAGCCACACATTCGATTTCCACAAGCGCGTCCTTGGGGAGCGCGGCTACCTGGAAAGCAGCCCGAGCAGGGTACGGCTCGCTGAAGAACTGGGCGTACACCTCGTTCATGGCGGCGAAATCCGCGATGCTTTTCAGCAGCACGGTAGTTTTGACCACCTTGCTCATGTCCGTGCCCGCCGCTTCCAGAATGCTGCGGATGTTGGTCAGGGACTGGCGCGTCTGCGCCGTGATATCGTCGCTGGCAAAGGCGCCGGTGGCGGGATCGATGGGCAGCTGGCCGGACACATAGATCGTATCGCCGGCTTTCACCGCCTGGGAATAAGGGCCGATAGCGGCCGGGGCTTTTTCCGTGGAAATTGCGTTGTTCATAAAAAATCCTCCTGTTTGTAAACTGTCAGCGGCCGCGCCGGATCACCTGTCCGTTCAGCGCGCCCGTGTGCCGGCCGTGATCCACGGCCAGCGCACCATTGACGATCACATAAGCGATGCCATCCGGGAACTGGATGGGATCGGTGAAAGTACCCCGGTCGATGACCGTTTCGGGGTCGAACACCGTGATATCGGCGCGCATGCCCTCGCGGATGAGACCGCGATCCCGCAGAGACAGGACCTCGGCGGGCTTGCCCGTCATTTTGCGTACGGCCTGCTCCAGAGTAAGCACGCCCTCTTCCCGGACGTACTTGCCCAGCACCCGCACAAAACTGCCGTACAGGCGGGGATGGGGCTTGCCCGGGCAAAGCAGCCCGTCGGTGCACACGTTCATCTCCGGTCGCTGCATGAAGCGCTTCACATGCTCCTCGGTGCCGTAGAAGTCCACCATGCCCACGGCGTTCTCCTCCTGCATCAGCAGATCAAAGGCGGCTGTGTAGGGGTCCGTTCCACGCTTTTCGGCCAATTCCGTGATGGAAAGGCCCACCGCGTCGGCGTTTTGTTCTGTCTTGACACTGGTGACGTAGATGTTTTCAAACCCGGCGAAATCCACGAAATTGTCCCAGCCGGGAATGCCGTGTTCCATGTCGTAGACCATTTTTTTGCGCAGTTCGGGGTCGGCCAGCCGCGCCACGGCCTTGTCGGTTCCGCCGTCGTGCACCCACGGGGGCAGAATGGCGCCCATCATGGTGCTGCCGGCCACGTAGGGATACTGGTCGAAGCTGACCGTGATTCCCTCCGCTTTGGCCTGCTCCAAAAGTTCCAGTACGGCGTCGATCTTGTCCCAGTTCTGCTTGCCGCACACTTTGAAGTGGCTCCAGTGCACCTTCACGCCGGACTTACGACCGATCTCGATGACCTCTTTCATGCTGTCCAGAATGGTGTCCGCCTCGCTGCGCTGATGGATGACGAACACACCGTCATACTCGGCCACCACCTTGCACATCTCGATGATCTCGCGGCTTTCCGAGTAGGCGCAAGGGATGTAGATCAGCCCGGTGGACAGGCCCATGGCGCCCGCCTCCATCTCCCGGCGGGTGATGGCACGCATTTTCTCGATCTCTTCCTCAGTGGGCAGGCGGTTGTCCAGTCCCATGGCCTCCATGCGGATGTTGCCGTGGGGCACAAGATACATTTCATTGAGGCCCGGGTGCGCAGCCTCGATCATATTCAGATAATTTTCCGTGGTGCCGAAGGTCCAGTCGATATCATCGCTGTCACCATCCAGACCCGCCAGATTTTTGCGCCAGGGGCTGATGTACTGCGCGGGCAGCGGCGCCAGCGAGACACCGTCCTGCCCCAGCAGCTCGGTGGTAATGCCCTGCATGACCTTGGGCAGCACCTGCGGGCGCAACAGCACGTCCAGATCGGAGTGGCTGTGGGTGTCGATGAAGCCGGGGGCCACCGCCAGGCCTGACACGTCCAGCGTGCGGTCGGCGGAGCCCAGGTCATGACCCACGGCCGCAATCTTCCCATCCTTCACCAGCACGTCGGACTCATAAGCGGGCGCGCCCGTTCCGTCCACGACCCGGCCGCCTTTCAAAAGCAGAGAAGCCATTGTCTTTTCGCTTCCTTTCTTATTTCAGCAGCGCCTTCATCACGCCGGTATAGCAGTCGCACACCTTCACCAGCTGGTCGATCTCGATGTACTCGTTGATGGTGTGGGCCAGGTTCTCGCGGCTCGGTCCAAGGCCGAAGGTCTTGATGCCCGCCTCGCCCGCGTAGTGGCTGCCGTTGGTGCAGAAGTTGTACTGGGTGATGCCGGGCTCATATCCCATGGCCTTCAATTCGGCGTACACATCCTGTACGAAGGCGTCTTTCTCGTCGTACAGCCAGCCGGGGAAGAAGCGCTCACCCTCGATCTCGTTGCCCGTGTGGCACATCTGCCGGCCCACCGCATAGCTGGCCTTGACCTTCAGCTGGTCGTCCTCGGCCATCAGTTTTTCCAGCAGCGCGTTGATGGGCGCCAGCACGCTCTCCTTGGTCTCGCCCACCAGCAGGCGGCGGTCGTAGGTGGCACGGCAGTACTCAGGCACCACGGACGCACCGGGATACGGGGCGGACTTGATGTCGGTCAGTTCCAGAATGCCGTCACCCAGCACGGGGTGATGGGTGGGCTCCAGCGTGCGGATGGCCTCGATGACCTTAGCCATCTTGTACACCGCATTGATGCCCTTTTCGGGGTTGGCGCTGTGGCAGGGTTTGCCGAAGGTCTCCACCACGATCTCGGCGCGGCCGCGCTGGCCGATCTTCAAATTCAGCTGGCTGGCCTCGCCGATGACCACATAATCCGGCTTCACATAGGCGCTGATCTCCCGGGCGGCCACGCCCTCGAAGCACTCCTCATGCACCACACCCGCCACGTAGATCTCACCGGCGAAGTCCCGGTTGGTCGCCTTGGCAAAGTTTGCAGCAGCACAGGCCATGGCGGCCACCGCTCCCTTCATGTCGGAAGTTCCGCGGCCATAGATCTTGCCGTCCACGATCTCAGCGGCAAAGGGGTCGTGCTCCCAGGTGGCGGGGTCGCCTACCGGCACAGTGTCGATGTGGCCGTCGAACAGAATCTTCGGGCCGGGGCGGCTGCCCTTGATGCAGCCGATCACGTTGCCATATTTGTCCACATGCACGCTGTCGAAGCCGTTGGCCTCAAAAAACGCTTTCAGGCGTTCCACCACGCCGTCCTCATGGCCGCTGGTGCTGGGGGACTGGACCAGGTTCTGGCACAGGGCCACCACTTCGTTTTTCTGCAATTCGTTCAACATCACACATTCTCCTTTCCGTCGGTTCCCTCTTCGTACACTTTGGAATATTTGCCGCCCCAGACGACTTTGCGGTAGTTGTCCTTGTCGGTGTCGCCCTCGGTGCTGATAAACAGCACCCGGCTGTTTTCGTCCAGATGCAGCTTCTCTTTCAATTCAGCCAGGCTTTGCCGCAGCAGAATGTTGGACACACAGCCCACTGTGGCCGCGCCTGATTCGCCGGAGACGATGGGCGCGTCGCCGCGCACGGGCGCCGCCAGGATGCGCATACCGTCGGCCGCCGCGTAATCCGGGCAGCTGATGAACGCGTCGGCGCAATTTTTCAGCACTTCCCAACCGATGGTGCACGGTTCGCCGCAAGCCAGCCCTGCCATAATGGTATCCATGTCGCCGGTCACGAAATGCAGTTTGCCGTCCCGGGCTTCGGCGGTGCGGAACACACAGTCGGCCTTGTTCGGCTCGATGATGGTAATGAACGGACGATCCTTTCCGTAGTACGAGGTCAAAAAGCCTGTCATGGCACCCGCCATGCTGCCCACGCCCGCCTGCAGGAACACGTGGGTGGGCTTTTCGGCACCCTGAGCCTCCAGCTGACGCACGATCTCATAACCCATGGTGGTATAACCCTGCATGATCCACAAAGGAATATCGGTATAACCTTCCCAGGCGGTATCCTGCACCATGACCCAGCCCTTTTCCTCTGCCTGCCGGTTGGCAAGACGCACAGCCTCGTCGTAGTTGAGATCGGTAATGGACGCATCCGCGCCCTCGGCGCGGATGTTGGCCAGGCGTTCGGCCGCGGAGCCCTTGGGCATATAAACCACGGAGTGCTGTCCCAAACGATTGGCCGTCCAGGCCACGCCGCGGCCGTGGTTTCCGTCGGTGGCGGTGACGAACGTTACGTCCCCCAGCTTGGCACGCACTTCCTGGGACAGAATGCGGGAAGCAGGTAGTTGTGCAATGTCCTCGCCCAGCCTTTTGGCGATGTAACGGCCCAGCGCATAGCTGCCGCCCAGCACCTTGAAGGCATTCAGTCCGAAGCGGTAACTCTCGTCCTTCACATGGACGGACGCGACGCCCAACGCCTTGGCAAGGCCCGGCAGACCTGTGAGAGGTGTTTCAGCGTACACGTCAAAGCTGGCGTGAAAGTCGTGAGCCTTTTTGGCCTCGGCCTCGCTGAACGCGGACAGATCCGTTGCGGGCACGTCCTGACGGGGATAGGTGACGATTTTAAATGTTTCCTTCATAACTCAAGTCTCCTTTTTTTCCTTTGGCAGGATCAAATTGAGTAAAATGGCAGAGAGCGCCACAACAATGACCTCGGAGCCGCCGAAGATCTGACCGATCCACGCCGGGCAGCCCGCGAATACGTTGGGCAGCTGGGGAATGCCCACCGCCAGCGCCACGCTGAGCCCCGCGATAAACGTGCTGCGGGGACTGAGTCCTTCCCGGGCCAGCATGCGCACGCCGGTCATGGCGATGGAGCCGAATACCGTGATGGTGGCACCGCCCAGCACCGGCTGAGGGATGGTGATGAGGATGGCGCTGAGCTTGGGCACAAGCCCCGCCACCAGCACCACGCCGCCCGCGATGCCGAACACCACCCGGTTGATGACTCTGGTGGTAACTACAATACCCACATTTTGGCCGGCGGTGGCCACGGGCACGCCACCCAGAATGCCGCCCAGCAGGCTGCACAGGTTGTTGCCGATGACGCCACCGGTGATCTCCGCGCTGGTGGCCGGCCGCTCAAAGGCGCCGTTGGCCGTGGCCTCAAACTGGCCAATGTCCTGCACGGCGTTGACCATGAACACAATGCCCAGGCTGATAATGGCATTCAGATGAAAAGCCGGCGCAAAGTGGAAGGGCTCCGGCAGCTGCACCCAGCCCGCCGTGCCCACTCCGGAGAAGTCGATGCCTCCCCACAGCACTGCGGCCAAATAGCCCACCACCATTCCAATCAGCGTGGCACTGGCCTTGACCATGCCTTTGCCGAACTGTCCGGCAACGATGACGGCCACCAGCGTGATCAGGGCCAGAATCCAGTTCCGTGCGCTGCCATAGGACGGGTCGGACGCGACACCACCCGCCATGTAGTTGACGGCGGTGTCGTACAGAGAAATGCCGATGGTCAGCACCACGCTGCCCGTGACGATGGGTGGAAACAGAAAGCGGATCTTTTTGAATATCAGACCCACAATCATGCCCATGCACGCGCCCGCGATCTGGGCGCCCGCCAGCCCAGCCATGCCGGACTGCTCCACAATGGTGCGAAGCGTGGGCAGAAAGGCGAAGCCGCTTCCCACCATGACAGGCAAGCCGCTGGAGATAAAGCCCTTGACGCCGAAGGCCTGCAGCAAGATGGCCAGCGCCGCCACCAGCAGGCTGCCCTGCACCATGATGATCTGGTCCTGTTCAGAGACGCCTGCGGCAGCCGCCACGATCATGGGCATGGAGATGCAGCCCACCACCATGGCCACCACATGCTGCAGTGCAAGAGGGATGGCCTCGCCCAGGGGCGGCACGCCGCTTTGGGTGTACAGCGCGCTTTGGGCCGTGCTTTGTTTGGTGCTCATTTGCGCACCTCCTTTTTGTAGAAGGTGTCGCGGATGGGCAGGCTGGTGCGCACCTGGCCGTCCACCCGGTAGGCGGCGTTGGCGCAGGCGGGCGCCGCCGGAATGGCGCTGATCTCGCCCACGCCCTTGGCGCCGAAGGTGTTCTGGTCGTCGGTTCCCTTTTCGATCAGGTGCACCTCAATGGGCGGCACATCCGTGGAGCGCAGCAGGCCCAACGTGCCGTACTTGCACTTCACATAGCCATTCTCCATTTTGAAATCTTCCGTCAGGCCGTAGCCCAGGCCCATGACCACGCCGCCCTCGATCTGACCGGCGCATGCCTGGGGATTGACCACCCGACCCACGTCGTGGGCAGCGGCCACACGGACCACTTTTTTGTTCTCGTCCATGACCACCACCTGGGCTGCGTAGCCGTAGGCCACGTGGCTGACCGGGTTGGGTTTGTCGGAGCCCATGGGGTCGGTGACGCCGGAGTACTCGCCGTAGAAGGACTGTCCCTCCAACGCCGCAAGGTCGCCGCCCGCCGCCTTCAGTGCCTGATCCAGCTGCTGCGCAGCGCGGCGGGCAGCCTCACCGCAGAACACCGTCTGTCGGCTGGCGGTAGATGTACCGGAGTTGGGGGTGATCGCCGTGTCGGCGCGCTCGTGGAAGATGCGCGCAGCGGGCACGCCCGTAACCGTGTGCACCAGCTGCGTGCAGACGGTGGCAACGCCCTGTCCCATGCAGGCGGCGCTGGTGCGGATGTGCACCACACCGTCCACCACGGCCAGCCGGCAACGGCCGATGTCGGGCAAGCCCACGCCCACGCCGCTGTTTTTCATGCACCCGGCAATGCCCGCGTAGGGACTGCTTTCAAAGACATCCTTCACCGCTTCCAGACACTCGGCATAGGCCGTGTCGTGGGACGCGATCTGGCCGTTGGGCAGTACCTGGCCGGGGCGGATGGCGTTTCGGTAGCGAATCTCCCAGGGGGAGATGCCTACCTTCTCAGCCAGCAGGTCCAGATTGACCTCCCCCGCAAAGCAGCTCTGGGTGACGCCGAAGCCGCGGAATGCGCCGCCCGGCACATTGTTGGTGTAGACGCAGATACCCGTGATGTCCACGTTCTGGAAATTGTACGGCCCGCCCGCATGAGTACAGGCGCGCTGAAGCACCGGCCCGCCCAGCGAGGCGTATGCGCCGCAGTCAGAAATCAGCAGCGCTTTCATGGCCACTAGTCTGCCTTCCTTGTCGCAGGCGGTGGTCACGTCCATCTCCATGGCGTGGCGCTTGGTGTGGATGTTCAAACTCTCCTGTCGGGAGAACTTCACCTTGACGGGTTTTCCGGTGGCCCAGGCCATCAGCGCCGCATGGTGCTGCACGCTCATGTCCTCCTTGCCGCCGAAACCGCCGCCCACCAGCTTTGTCTGGCAGCGCACCTTTTCCGGCGGGATCTGCAACATACGGCTGATCTCCTTCTGCTCGTCGTACACAGACTGGCTGGCCGTATACATCAACAAACCGCCTTCCCCGTCGGGAATGCCGATGGCGCATTCCGGCTCCATGAATGCATGATCCGTCATGGGGGTGGAGTAGTGCTGGGTGACCACGTAGGCCGCCTCGGCAATGGCCTTGTCGGCGTCGCCCCGGCGCAGCACCTGCTTTGTGAGGATGTTTCCGTTTTCGTGCAGTTTCGGCGCATCTTCCTTCATGGCCTCGCGGGGTCGGTCAACGGCTCCAGCTCCGTGTAGGTCACGTCCACCAGGTCCAGCACCTCATCCAGGGTCTCCTTGTGGTTGGTGGCCACCAGTACGATGGCGTCACCGATGTACCGGGTGCAGTCGCCCTCGGCGATCAGCACGTCCCAGTCCTGAATGATGTGACCAGTCTTATTGAAGGGCACATCCTTGGCGGTGAGGATCTTCACCACATCGGGATGGGCCAGCGCCCGGGTCAGGTCGATCTTCTCCACCCGGGCCCGCGGATATTTGGACCGCAGCGCCTTGGCATAGATCATGCCCGGCACCACAATGTCGTCCACGAAAAGCCCGGTGCCCAGCACCTTTTCCGCCACGTCCACCCGGGGGAACAGATGGCCGATGCGCGCGTCGGACCCGTCGTCGGGCACGGGCAGGTTCTCCCGGAACATTTTGGCCGCCAGCAAAATCGCCTGCTCGATGCGCACATAACCCGTGCACCGGCAGATATTGCCGCGGATGGCTTTTTTCACATCGTCGGGCGTGGGGTCCAGATTTTCGTCCAGCAGGGCCTTGGCGCAGATGACCATGCCCGGAATACAGAATCCGCACTGCACCGCGCCAGTCTGTCCGAAGGCGTACACATACACGTCGCGCTCGCGCTCAGTCAGGCCCTCCACAGTGGTGATGTGCTTGCCGTCCAGCTTTTCCAGCCGAAACACACACGCTTTGGTTTTCTTGCCGTCCACAAGGACCGTGCAGGTTCCGCACGCGCCCTCGCCGCAGCCGTTTTTCACGCTGGTCAGCCGCAAATCATCCCGCAGATAATCCAGCAGTTTGCTGTTCTTTTCGGTGTGGTACTCCACACCGTTCACATACAGAGTGTACATGCCAGCCTCCTTATCGTTTCACATACCGTCCGGCGCATACGCCCGTGGGCTCGCCGTCCTTTGCCGCCAATTCCCCGCCCACATACACAGCGCGGGGCCGTCCGATCGCCTCAAAGCCCTCATAGGGCGTATAATCCACATTCTGGTGCTGCGTCGCTGCCCGAATGGTCCAGCGCGCAGCCGGATCCCACACGGTGATGTCCGCGTCCGAGCCCTCGGCCAGGCAGCCTTTACGCGGCCACATGCCGAACAGCTTCGCCGGGTTTTCCGCCAGCAGGCGGCACATTTCGGCCGCCGTCATCTCGTCCGTTGCCACAAAGCTCGTGTAGATCAGCGCCGGGCGGTGCTCGATGCCGGGCGCGCCGTTGGGGATTTTGGTAAAATCGTCTTTTCCCAGAACCTTCTGGGTGTCAAAGCGGTAGCTGCAGTGGTCGGTGGAAATGGTGTCGATCTCGCCATTCTTTACCGCCTGACGCAGCGTCTGGCGGTCGGCCTCGCTGCGCAGCGGCGGGCTCATGATGTACTTGGCTCCCTCAAAGCCCTCCAGTGCGTAGCGGGAATCGTCCAGCACCAGATACTGGGGGCACGTCTCCGCCCAAACCGTCTGCCCCGCCCGCCGGGCGCGGCGCACCTCTTCCAGACCTTCGGCACTGGACAGGTGCACGATGTGCACGGTGCTGTCCGCCAGCTTTGCCACGGCGCACAAGCGGCGGATGGCCTCGGCCTCCACCACCGGCGGGCGCGACGCGGGATGGCCCGCCGGTCCGGTGACGCCCCGTGCCAGCTGCTCCTGCTGCAGTTCGTTGACCAGCGTACCGTTTTCGCAGTGCACCCCCAGCACCCCGTGCAAGGGCTGCAAAGCGCATAGCAGCTGATACATCTGGGCATCATCCAGCCGAAGGTTGTCGTAAGCATAATATGCCTTGAAGGACGTGACGCCCCGCTCTTTCATGATCGGCAGTTCGGCGCAGGTGCGCTCATTCCAGTCCGTGACAGCCATATGGAACGCGTAGTTGCACGCGCACTTGCCGTCAGCCTTCTGATGCCAGGCATCCAGGGCTTCGCACAGTGTATGGCCCTTGTCCTGAGTGGCGAAATCCACCAGTGTGGTGGTGCCGCCGCACACCGCCGCGCACGAACCCGATGCAAAATCGTCGGCTGTGACGGTGGTGCCGCTGTCCATGTCCAGATGGGTGTGCCCGTCGATAAACCCCGGAAACACCAGACACCCCTGCGCGTCGAACACCTGATCCTGCGCGCCCGCCTCCAGGACGGGCGCGATTTTGGTGATGACGCCGTTTTCAAACGCCAGCTCGCCCCGGCGCACGCCGTCAGGCAAAACGAGCGTTCCGTTTTTGATGATGGTCACAGTGCTCGCCTCCTCACAGGCAGTAGGCATAGTCGCGCAGCACGGTCTCCATCAGCGCCTTCAGCGGCGCATAGGTGCGGGTGTCGTCGGCCAAAATCGTCTCGTATTCCTCCTGACCCAACCGCACCTTCACACGACCCGCGGCCGCGTCCAGCACGCAGAAGCCCGCGTTTGTAGAATCGGCCATATCGGCCTCGCTGGCAAACAGCGTGAATTTATCTTTGTAAGGCGCGCTGGCATAGGGGCAGAACACAGCGCAGTTGCCGCACTCGTTACACATTTTGTCCACGTGAACGATCTGCTCCTTATCCAGACCGGGCACGCGCACGGCGATGTTGGCCCGGTTCGGGCACACATCCACGCAGTTTTCGCATACGGTCTCACATCCCAGGCAGCGGGACGCTTCCGTCTTGGCGTCCAGATACCCGCGCAGCTGGGCACGACGGGCTTTCAGCTCCGCCGGGGCGGCGTTCAGCGCAAAGTGTACGGCTTCGCCCGCGCCCAGAATGTCCCGGGCTGCGGCAGCAGCGTCCGCAATAGCCTCTACCACAGTGGCGGGGCCGCGGCGCGCGTCGCCGATCACATAGACGCCGGCCGACTTGCATGCCTCATTCGTCACGGCGCGGCCGCGCTCGTCCACGGTGACGCCATTTTTGACAAAGTACGCCGTATCCACTTTCTCGCCGATGGCGGAGATCACGGTGTCCGCAGGGAGCTCCACTGTGCGGCCCGTGGGCTGCGGGCTGCGACGACCGGAGGCGTCGGGCGCGCCCAGCTCCATGACTTCGCAGGTCAGAACGCCGCCGTGCAGTGCCTTGGGCGCCATCAGATCACAGAACTCCACGCCGTCGGCAATGGCCAGTTCCAGTTCTTCCGCGTCGGCAGGCATGTAACGTTTGGTGCGGCGGTAGACCAGGCGCACGTGCTCCACACCCTGTGCGCGCTTAGCGGCCCGAGCTGCGTCCATGGCAGTATTGCCGCCTCCGATGACCACCACATTTTTGCCCAGATTCAGCGTCTCGGGCGCATTTTTCTGTTTTTCCAAAAATTCAATTACGTTCAGCGCAGCATCCCCTTCCAGATGCAGCGCGCCGTGCTCCCAGGCGCCGTTGGCTACGATTACGTGGGTGTAGCCCTCAGCCAGCAGGGCACGGGCATCGGCCACCTCGGTGTTCAGCTTCACAGTCACGCCCAGCGCTTCCAGCATGGAGGCATCGTTGGCAATGGCCTCGTCGGAAATGCGGAACGCGGGGATCACGTGCTTGACGATACCGCCCAACGAGCCGCGCTTTTCAAACACGGTCACCTTTGCACCGCCCCGGGCCAGCAGATGCGCCGCGGCCATACCAGCGGGACCGCCGCCCACAACAGCGACATTCGCGCCGCAGGGGGCACCCGCCTTGAGCGATTTGGCAAAGGATGCAAAGCCGTTTTCCGCAGCCTCCAGCTTGGCCGCACGGATGTGCACGGACTCTTCGTAGAAGTTGCGGGTACACTTGGACATGCAGGTATGGCTGCAGATGGTGCCGGTGATGAAAGGCAGCGGATTTTTCTCGCAGATCACCCGCAGCGCTTCCTCATAGCGGCCCTCGCCCACCAGGCGCAGATACTCGGGAATGTCCTGATGAATGGGGCACTGCTCGGCGCAGGGCGCGGTGAAGCAGTCGATGAGGGGAACGTCCTTTTTCATCTTACGGCTGGGCAGCGGCTTCACGGGCTTGACGTGGTGTACGTCCGTCTTGGCCTTGGCAGCCAGCGCGCTCAGAGCCTCCACGTCCACGCCATCGAACGCTTTGTACTCCATGTTCGTCAGGATGTCCGCGATGGGGCGCAGCCGGTTGTATCCGCCGGGTTTCAGCAGGGTGGTGGCCATGGTGATGGGCCACACGCCGCAGGCGAAAATATCCGCGATGTTGTACTGGTCCGCGCCGCCGGAATAGGATACGCGCAGCTTGCCGTCAAACTCTTTTTCCACGCGCTCGGCCAGGGAGATGGACAGCGGATACAGGCTCTTGCCGCTCATGTACATCTCTTCGCCGGGCAGCTCGCCCGCGGCGATGGTCACGGGGAAGGTATTGGTCAGCTTCACGCCGAACTCCACACCGTTGGCTTCGCACAGCGCCAGCAGACGGCGGAACATGGGGATGGCGTCGGCGAACTGCAGGTCCGCCTTGAAGTGATGGTCATCGAACACGATGTAGTCGTAGCCCATGTCGTCCATGGTCTTACGGGCAAACTCATAACCCAGCAGTGTGGGGTTGCACTTGATATAGGTGTTCAGCTTTTTCTCGGTGATGAGGTAGGTGGCGATGCGCTCGATCTCGTCGGGCGGACAACCGTGCAGGGTGGACAGGGTGATGGATGTGCAGATGTGGGGGTTGATGGCGTCGATGTACGCTGCGTCCACACCGGGCAGACGGTCCAGGTTTTCTTTCGCCCAGGCGGTGCACTCGGCCCACACGGCGCTGGCAGAAGCATCCTTCATGCCTTCGATGTACTTGTCGACCTTTTCGCTTTGAATGCCCGCTAAATCGTAGCCCACGCTCATGTTGAACACAAAGCCGTCGGGCGAGCCAAAGCCCATGGATTTCGCCAGCAGCTTGATGGCAAACCAGGCCTTGACGTACTCCTCGTAGGCCTGCGGCACCCGCAGTTCGGTGCTCCACTCCACGTTGTAGCACTCGTCCTCGGCCCGAATGCAGGGTTTGGACACGGGCAGGTCCTCGCCGTCGATGATCTGCACGGTCTTTACCTCAAAGAAGCGGCTTCCGCCCACATAGGCGGCGATCAGGTTCTGGGCCAGCTGGGTGTGGGGACCGGCAGCCGGGCCAAAGGGGGTCTCGACCTGCTCGGTAAAAATGGGCAGCGTCTTGCCGCTGGTGTGATGGTACAGTTCGCTGACGCCGAAAATCGTGCCCTGGGTACGGTGCTCCTCCAGC
Source organism: Ruthenibacterium intestinale (assembly GCF_040096265.1). Taxonomy (NCBI): domain Bacteria; kingdom Bacillati; phylum Bacillota; class Clostridia; order Eubacteriales; family Oscillospiraceae; genus Ruthenibacterium; species Ruthenibacterium intestinale. The sequence continues at coordinate 1,544 of NZ_JBBMFA010000072.1, read as the reverse complement.
ACCCAGTTCATCAGTTCTCCAAAGGGGATGGGACGCATGATATCACTCATAAACTCTTCCTCCTGTGCTCCGTTTTGATATTCCGTTATGCCGGGACGCACCCGGTCTTGTTCCTGTGTTCAGCGGCGTTCGTTGATGCGCTTCCACAAATCGGCGGCCTCTTCCCGGCAGTGAGCCAGCACCGCTTCTTTGTCGATGCCCACCAGCGTGCGGTTTTCCATGCGCACCACGCCGTTGATGATGGTGGTCACCACATTGTGCCCGTTGCACCCGAACAGCAGATGGCTGTTGACGTTTCCGGCCGTCATAGGAGTGAGCGGTGTGTAGTCCAGCACAATCACATCCGCATAAGCACCGGGGGCCAGCACGCCCACCGGCTTATTGTAGAAGCGCGCGGCCATGCGGCGGTTGTTTTCAAACAGCATGGCAGGAATCTCGCCCCAGGCCACGTTGGGTTTGCAGGCGTTGTGTTTGTGCAGTACGTTGGCCACCTTGTAGCTCTCCAGCATATCGTTGGTGTAACCGTCGGTTCCCAGACCGATCAGAATGCCCTTTTCAAACATTTTCAGAACAGGCGGGCAGCCCACGGCGTTGCCCATATTGCTCTCGGGATTGTGCACTACCATGGTGTCAGTGCTTTTTACCAGATCCATCTCGGCCTCGTTAATGTAGATGCAGTGGCCGCAGATGGTCTTTTCGCCCAGAATGCCCATATCGTGGAGGCGGAACATCAGGCGCTTGTTGTATTTGGTCAAGCTGTCGTACAAATCGTCGATTCCCTCAGCCACGTGGATGTGATATCCCGCGCCCTCCGGCTTTTCGGCAGCGCAGTATTCCAGCGTTTCATTGGAAAGGGTGAAGGGCGCGTGCATGCCCATCATGCCCTTAACCATGTCGGTATCATCCTTCTGAGCGAAGCGAATGAAATCCACGTTCTCCTTGACGGCAGCGCGCATTTTTTCCGCACCGTCCCGGTCGCTGATCTCGTAGCACAGGTTGGTGCGAACACCGAACTGCCGGGCACTCTCGGCCAGAGCGAACAAACTTCCGGCAATCTCACCGTAGCTGGCGTGATGGTCAAACACAGTGGTCACGCCGTTCTCAATGCAGTCCAGATAGGTAGCGTCGGCGCTGGCTTTGGAGTCCTTCAGCAGCAGATGACGGTCAATGGTCCACCACTGCTGGTCCAGTACTTCCAGAAAGTTGGTGGGATTATTGCCGCGGATAGTCAGGCCCCGGGCAAAGGCGGAATAAATGTGGTTGTGAGCGTTGATGAAGCCCGGCATGATCACGCCGCCCTTGGCATCCATAAATTTTGCGTCGGGGTATTTGGCCCGCAGTGCCGAAGTTTCGCCCACCTCGGCAATCAGGTTGCCCTCAATGGCCACACAACCGTTTTCAAGGAAGGTGTTGTGTTCATCGCGCGTGACAAGACGTCCGTTTCCCAGCAGATACATTTTCATTCTCCCTTGTATTATAGAGTAGTAGTTATTAGAGCCCCTCTCCAAGGGCTGTGCTACACTGTAAGGGATGCTGTGGATTGG
>NZ_JBBMFA010000071.1:0-28152 GCF_040096265.1 Ruthenibacterium intestinale | reverse complement strand
CCGCCGATGGGCTGCATGCCTTTCAGCATCTGGCCGTTTTCGTCGTAATAGTATTTTTTTCCATCAATTTCCTGCCAGCCCGGTTTTGCAATTGTCTGCTGCAATACTCCGTCGGCCCCGAACTTATAGGTGACATCCCCAATCATCATGGTACCCGTCACCAGTAACTTCGTATCTGAATTCACATAGTACTGCTTGCCATCCACGGTCAGCCAACCGGTTTTGATCTCGCCATCACTATTGGCGTAAGTACGGCCGCCGCTGTATACGTCGATGAAGCCAAATCGCAGATAGCCTGTATTCGGATCAATGTAATACCAGGCCCCATCAATGCTGTTTATGCCGTAAGGGACCACGCCGTCTGCACCGCTCCAGAAGCGTCCTTGAGACGTTTGTTTCCAGCCACCTGTCCACAGTGCGCCTGTGGTCTCATCCAGATAATACCACTTTCCATCGATCGGCTGCATGCCTTTCAACATCTGGCCGTTGCCGTCGTAATAATACTTCTGTCCTTCGGCATCCACCCAGCCTGTTTTCTGCACCGCAACGGAATTCTCCTCTTCCAGTGAGGAAGAAACCTCATTCGCGCCGGAGTTAGAAGAACTCGACGTGACATCGGAAGAAGAGCCGGAGTTGCTCACGGCGGGCGATTCACCGTCTACGGTATCGGTACTTTCCGGCACTGATTCGGAACCGGGGACCGAAGTGCTGTCTGCCGCACTGTTTGTCTTTGGCGGTGTTTCTTCCGTACTGGCGGAAGAATCATCCGTCGTGGTACCGGCCTGTGCGGAAGATTCCTCATCGGTATCCGGAAGTACTTCATCCGCATTGCTTTCCGGTACAGGCATAGTGGGAACAGACAGTTCCTCTTCCTGCAAAACATTCCTATCCGATTGGGCGGAAGCTGCAGAGATGAGTTCTGTTTCAGCTTCCTGTGCAAATCCTACCGTTACGTTGGACACAACCACCAAAAACGCGGTAAGAATTGCCAAGTGACGAACAAACTTTTTCATTGTTCTCCTTTCTCTCAATCAATGCTGTTTCATTTCAAAAACAAACACAACTTCTTGGGCAGACGTCTTCGGCATCTCGTATTCATACCAGGGATCTGAATCAGAAAAAGAGCGTCTTCCCTTCCATCCTTTTCCATTGGAACGTTTCAGCTTCATGGGGATGCCGTCGCAGAAAGCCCGCAGCAAATCAGCCTGTATGCTGACCCCTTCGATTGGGTCGAAGCGGACAAAGGATACCGGCTCTGCGCATTCGGCAAGCGAGAAGGCCGAAACGTAACAATCCGGTGCAACCCGCACCAATTCTCCCTGCAAAGAATGCTCCTCGTTGAAGCGGCGATCGTTCGAAAAATACAATTTGCACGTTCCATGAACATTCTTTCGGGACTGATCGCACAATCGCTGAACTGCCTGTTTGACTTCCCACGAAATAACATCGAGGTTTTCTTCCACCGCAACAACTTCTGCTTTCAGAACGACTTCCTGCAATGGAGCCTCTGCTCCCTGCGGCACTTCGCAGATGATCTGCGCTTCTTTGGTAACAAAATACAGCGTATTTTCAATTTCCACGCCGTTGTGCATCTGAACCGGCAGTTCCCGTCCGTCCAGAAATACCGATACTCCGCGAAGAATTACCCCACGCTTTTCTGCCGGATAAAACAAAATCTTTTGAAGGCCGTTCGGCGCATCCGCAAGTTTTGTATGAATTTCCAGAGAGTTGCGCTCTGTGCAGACATCTTCTGCCAGCTCTTTCAGCTTTCCGTCTTCCAGAATGCCAAATACACGATAAGCCCAAGTCTTGATGCGTCCTGTCTGCTGAATTTTGGCCGGTAAATCCGCCTGTTCGCGCCTGGCTTCTTCCATTTCCTGACCGACCAGCGCGATGCGCGGTTTGATCTGCCGCTCTGCGCTGTAAATACGGCGAACTGCGTTTGCACCGCCTTCTGCAAGAGCACGCAACTGATCCGGGTGCTCCAGATAATATTCCAGCCGCGCGGCAATCTCCGCGGCATCGTGAGGAACGATCTCGATTTCCTGACCCGGTGCAAAATGCCCTTCATTCATTTCAAGCGGATCTGTCACAAACATGGCAACACCGCGCAGCGCTGCCTCAGTACAAGATGCTGTCGGGAAGCCGTCAAACGCGCCTGGAGCCAAAACATCCGGCACATTGGGGGAAACGATCAGATCCTTGTCCTGATAAAATACATCAAACCAGTCAGCGTGCTGCTTACCATAGAATGTAATATGGCCTTTCAGAGACGAAACGTCCAAATCGTTTTCATCAAAGCCGCCGACCACATGGAAATAGACATTCTCATGATCATGGCAGATCCGTTTGGCCATATCAACAAACACATCGTATCCTTTGTCCGCGCCATCCGGCATGTAGCGGAACGCAGTAAAAACAACATCCAAACGGTCTTTCTCGAAGCCATAACGCTTCTTTGCCAGCCCATAAGGCGCCAGCGCCTCTTCCGGCGTCACCACTCCGAAAATTTCCTGGATCTGACCCGGACTGCAGAAGTTTTTCTCCAGCAAATACCGTGTTGTCGCCGGCTGCGTTGTGATGACCTTGCGAAGGCAGGGCGAGGAAAGCACCAGACGCAATTCGTGATCGACCTCCGGGTTGAACCGGGCAAAACCACCGCCGGGGTACAACTCCAGCACAAACGGAATCGCACGCTCTTCCAGTTCATCCAAATGAGGCCACACGTTTTCCAAAAAGCCAAAGTAAGCCAGATCAATGTGAGCATTTCTGGGCAGATGATCATCAATTGTGATCTCATCGCTGTATTCAGGGTGGGCTTGTACAAAATCTTTGCAAAGATCTGTAATGGATTCCTCTCCAAGCATCGCAACGGAATGACCACTGCAAACGACCCGCACCTTTTCAAATGCATCAAGATATGCCTTATACTCAGCCAGCCGGAAGCCGGACGCAGGGTGCGGAAATACGTCATCCATTACGCACAGCGAAACCTTTTCTTCCTCAGTATACATCGGCTGAACTTTTTTAGAAGAAGTCCCGTTGCCGGCCGCGATTACCGAAGCAAGTACCTCCGCGAAACGATAATCCAAATATTGATCGATTTCCCGCAGAATCTGCGTGACCTCGCGAAGCATATTGTATTCCTGCTGCGATGTAATACCGCCTGCGTGCACATGATAGCGCGCGGTCACTTCTTTTCCCAGCACCCCGATTTTTCCGCAGGCTGCATGCATCAGCGCCAGCGGGAAATCGATGGTTTTGTAATTCCGCAGAAAATCCGGAACAAATCCACCCCGGAACTGCCACCGCAGCATTGCTGTGCACGACGCCACAAACCGGATGTGAAGCAGATCTTTCAGCCCGTAAAATTCCTTTTTGGACCCGGACAACTGAATGTAATGGTCCACGTCAAACACAGAATCTTCAAACGTTCCATCCTTTTTCAGTTCCCGTTTCTGGAAGGATGTACACACCACATTAAAATCACTGTGTCTCTCCAGAAAATCGACTTCTTTCTGAAGCTTGTGATCATCGATCCACAAATCATCCCCGTCGCAAATGGCCAGATATTTTCCCCGAACCTGCTGCAGGGTCTGATAATAATTTTCACCGATTCCTACATTTTTTTCACGCAGGGTGCAACGGAAAATCTCCGGATACTGCTGCTGGAATTCCCGAATGATTGCCTGCGTCTCATCCGTGGACGCATCGTCCGCCACCAGCACTTCAAAGCGGAAATTGGTCTTCTGCCCTACAATTGCCTGCAGCGTTTCCCGAATGAACTGCTGATGGTTGTACGTGCAGCACAAAACGCTTACCGTAACGTCCGGCTCCGGCATGGAAGCGCCGTGCCGCAAATGCTCCGCATCAATTTGCTCCGGTGCAGGGCCGGCAAGACCGCGCTGCCGGTCAAAATATGTTTGGGCTACACCGGACTCAAACAGGAACTTCATCCAAAGATCCGCTTTGGTGGAATGAATATCCTTCCAGGGCTTCACCGAGGTGGCATAATGCAATTGAATGGGATTTTTCAGTGCTCTTTCAATTTCTTCCCGGCTGTAATGCTCGTCCTGTTCCCGGCTCTCTGCCGTTTCAAACATGTCGTAGGCATAGCTGCAAACAATGTATTCCAGCGGAAGATAGGCGATCTCGTTCTCATCGCAACAGAAGTTGATGACATCCTGTTCCAGTTGGAGCAGTTTATCGGTATTGGCTTCCAGGTAATCGAGGAATATTTTTTCTTTTCCTGCTTCGCGCAGCCGTTTGAGATTAGCCACCAGATATCCGCCGCAGATTTTCATGCGTTCACGGTGACCCTTGCCAAACACAGCATCATAATGATCGTAATAATTGACCAGCCAGCTGTCCTTGGGACACACGTGGTGCACGCCTGCAAAACAGATCTCCGAATCCGGATCCATTGATACATAGCTGGGCGCAATGTCGCCGCAAAAAGCCACGTCCACGTCGGTGATGATCAATTTATCATACTGCGGAAAAATAGAGCCGACCGACAGTTTATAGATCACTTCTTTGGAAAAATGATTCTCATGCAGCAAACTCTGAAACACATCTTCCAGCCAGTGATTCATCGAAATGAATTCCAGGGACGCGTTGGGGAACTGGCCCACCACATTTTGCAGCAACGCCTGATTCTGCGTGGTAATATCCGTATGCAGAACGTACAAACGGTACTGATACTTCGGGTCGGCATATTTGAGCATGGAATAAAACGACACTGCCGCCGGAATAACATAATTGTTATCGAAACAGTGCATGACCGGAATCAGTTCCCTGCCAGCTGATTGCATTTGCGTTTGATTCATTATTGCAGCTCCTCAACAATTTTTATCAGTGTGTCCCGCAAACGGGGAGCTATTTTCAGGATAGCATTCAAATGTATCACGATTGTTTCTTATTCAGGATACACTCACAAATATAGTCCACTTCCTCCAGGGACAGGCCGTTGTAAATAGGCAGAGCCAGAACGCTCTGGCCTGCAGCTTTTGCCACAGGCACGCGGCTTTCAGCAGCGAGTTCCCGATAGCAATCATACTCTGTGCCGATGGGATAAAAATATTTGCGCGCGACCACATTGTCATTCGCCTTCAAGGCCGCATGCAGCTCATCCCGGCTGACCCCGAAAGCATCCCGGTCGATCAGCACCGGCAAATAAGCGTAATTGTACTCCACACCGGGCGCACGGTCCGGATAGAACAGCGTGATACCCGCTTGTCCTTCCAGATTTTTTCGATACCGCAACGTGATTTCACGCCGCTCGGCAATGATCTCATCGATGTGTTTGAGATTGCAAAGGCCCATAGCTGCCTGGAATTCATTCATCTTGGCATTTCCGCCCACATAGGCCACATGCTCTTCATCATGAATGCCGAAATTTTTGTAATCGTCAAACACCTGTTTCAAGCCGGGATCTTTGTACACAAGCGCGCCACCCTCAATGGTGTGGAACAACTTGGTGGCGTGGAAACTGTAAATCGACACATCGCCCTGAAGGGAAAGGGTCTGCCCATTCAGCCGGACGCCGAACGTATGCGCTGCGTCATAAATCACTTTCAGCCCGTGCCGCCGCGCAATCTCTTCGATTTTGGCCGTATTGCACGGATGTCCGTAGACGTGTACCGGCAAAATAGCGCTGGTCTTTTCCGTAATCAGGCTTTCGATCTGCTCCTCATCCATGGTCAGATCCGAGGGCTTGATATCGCAGAACACCGGCTTCAGCCCGCACATGGAAATAGAATGGATGGTCGACGCAAACGTAAAGGGTGTGGTGATGACTTCCCCGGTCAGGCCAAGGCCGCGAATCGCAATTTCCAGCGCAAGGTGTCCGTTTACCGTGAGCGTCAGATTTTCCACGCCCAGATAAGATTTCAGCTCATCTTCCAACTGATGATGCAAAGGGCCCTGGTTGGTCATCCAATCACGCTGCCAAATGCCATCCACATAATTCATAAAGGTTTCTTTCTCCGGGAGAAAGGGCTTTGTGACCAAAATCGGCTTTTCCGGTTTGTTCATTTTCACTACCCAGCTTTCTTATTAATACAAAATTACAAATATTAAAAATTATACCATATTTTTCACGTACTGACAATCCGAAAGCTGCTGCAGGCAGTATAGCACACCCCTTCATGCAGCCGCAATCCTTCCTGCGCATATGGTAAAAAGTGTCTGCAAAAAAACAGGCCGCCAAACGGCGCACGACTTCCCCGCTCGGGAAAAGCCGCGCCGCAAAGCAAGCCTGTTTTTTGTTTATTCTTTTCTGCGTGCCGGGGTCCCCACATAGGTACCCGAGACCGTCAAATCGCGCACCACCGTTGCGCCTGCTCCCACTACGATTCCCGGGGCAATTCGAATCTGTTCAATGATCGTCGCTCCAGCCCCCAGGAACACGCCGTCTCCGATCTCGCAGTTTCCGCAAATGGTGACACCCGGGCTGACCGTTACAAAGTCGCCCAAAACCGTATCGTGCGAAATCGTGCTCCCCACGTTGACAATGGTATGTCTGCCCAGTTTCACATCCACTGTGCAAAGCGTATTTTCACATAGCAGGCTTCCCTCGCCGATTTCGAAATTTTTTCCCGTTACCGCACTGGCGGCCTGAATTGTCGCCCAATGCAGATGCGACGCCTGTGCCAGACGCTGCGCCAGGGCGCGCCGCCCGCCGCAGGTGCCCATCGGCATGATGGCCCACACATCACGAGGCCAGCTCAAAAGCGCATCCACGGTTCCCAATACCGGCAGTCCGTACACGCTTGTACCCTGTTTTTCCGGCGTATCGTCCACATAGCCCAAAAGCTTCCATGTCCGATCGCCCTGCCGGACAAGCCGCTCCAGCATCCACACGGTTTCCCGCGCAAATTTGCCCGCACCAATGATGATCAATTCCTGTTCCACGGCCAACCTCTTTTCTTCTTCTGCGCCTGTTCCTCTGCCCTTGCCTGTGCCTGCTCCAGCTCCAGATCCCGCTCCGGCACAAATGCGTCCCATCTTTCCAGCGCCGCCTGAAGATCCTGTCCAAGATAGGCCTTCAGATGGACTTTCCGCACGGACAAAGGCGTCTCAAAGAACAAAAAGTATTGCGGGCGCATACAAGCAAATACGTCCACTTTTCCGGACCATTGCGCTCCGCTTTGCAACTGTTCGGTGTATTCCCGGCCGTCGCATTTCAGGCACACCACTTTTGCGATGGCGCTGTGCCACTGACACAAATCAATGCGAAGCGCATCCATGGGACTGCCGTCCAGCTCTGCATCCAATTCGAACATTCCGTCAGGAGATAATTCATAAGCTGCAGATACGCTGTTTTCCGGCAAAAATGTCGTTCCCCTCCAGTAAAAGATCGTCTCATTTTTACTCAGCTTACCGTCTGCCTGACTGAGGATGTGAAACACGTTGTTGGCGCGCGTTTCTTCCACGTATTGAGGGAATCCATACCCGTAGAAATTCTTCAGGTTCTCGGCCGCAGCCGGGTCATTCAGCAGATCAAACAGCACTTCCAATGCCAGCAGCTTCAGAGAATCGGTGCTTCCCTCTTCCAAGAAAATTCGTGCGGCAGCAAAGCGCGGTTCTGCTCCCGCCGGTGTTACATAACGCTGCGCCTGCGGAAACACCCGCAGCAAATCGTCCATGGTCAACTCAAAATAGGGCCTGTAAATGAACATCAATTCCAAGTAGGAGCGACGCTGATTTTTAATTGTGTTCGCACTGGTGTTTTTTTCGCCGCTCAGGACCCGGTAACAGGTGAGTTTTTCCGGCATAATATAAATTTCCTGGGTTTTGCAAAGACGAATCCACTTGCAAAGATCCGGACCCTGGGCCAGCCCGTCCAAAAACAAGCCGCATGTACGATACAACTGCCGGCGGATCAGGACACTGGGATGACACAGTGCATTTCCTTTGTAAAAGAACGTATTGAGCCATTCATACCGTGTTCTGTTTTTCGTTGCGAAACAATTGGTATAGGTATCCTGAATCTCAGGCGAGCGAACCTCGCCGGTCTCATCGATGATATCCACCCCGGTGAACACCGCGCCAATCTCCGCATGTTCATCCAGAAATGCAACCTGCCGCTCCAGTTTTTCCGGCCGCCACATATCGTCCGAATGAAAGACCGCCACGTATTCTCCGGTTGCTTTTTCATCCATCACCCGAAACGCATGTTCCGGCCCCATGCGCACTTCGTTGCGCACCGCATGGATGCGCGGGTCCTGATAGCGGCAGATTCTCTCCCAGGAATCATCCTGAGAACAATCGTCCACAATCAAAAACTCCCAATCCGTAAAGGTCTGGTTCATCACCGACCGGATGGCTGCGTCAATAAAAGCTCCATGATTGTAAGACGTCAACAAAACCGTTACTTTTGGCATCAAAACTCCCCCTCGATCGCTTTTATCTGCGGCCGCGATGAATCAGTTTCCAGCACAAAGACCTGCGCGAAAGCTGAATAAAGCGACTCAGTTCCTCTTCGGTCGCCTTGTCCGGATTCGGTGCCGGCGGGCCTACCCGGTTGCACAAATTTTTCACCGCATCCAGACACCAGTTGACTCCGTCGGCGCCTTTTTCAAATACAACGCTGAAAAAGCGCAAAACGATCAGTACAATGCCCCCCAGCAGGCCGACGATCCCCCGCACGATATGGGGAAGGAGTCTGAGAGGCAGCGTTGCGCGCCAGGTACTGCTGGCGCGGATCTCTTTTGCCGCAGCACGCAGCTTCTCCATCTCCTGTGCCTTTTCTTCGTCCGTCCAGAACGTCTTGCCGGACGTTTCATCCGGTCGCCACAAAAGCCCGTATACGTCCTGTGCCGTGACAACGCCTTTATAAGACGCCATTTTTTCAAACACCTGCGCACGGTACTGGCCAATGAAGCGATCCCTTTGCGCAAAAAGTTTCTGGTCTGCCGGCACCTTGTAAATGCTGGTGGCCTTATCCGCACAGGCAAACGACGCATGCGTCAAATAACGCATCCAGAGATCCCAGTCTTCCAATGCGTCCAGCGTCTCATCAAAGCCCCCGTACTCCAGAAAGAGCGAACGGCGGAAGAGCACTGCCTGGATGGGAACGGGATTCCGTGAAAAGAAATCGACCAGACGCAAATCTCCCGAATGATTTCGCTTTTCACGGTAAACGAACTTCGTCAAATCATCCGGGTCTGCCTCGCAAAGGCCTTCCACCGAGCCCGCCGCAAAAAAGCTGCAATCCGGATTTTCTTCGATCAGACAGGCCATCACTTCCAGATGATCCGCAAAGAAATAATCATCATCATCCAAAAAGCAGACATATTCCGTTGTTGCTTTTTCCAGGCCCACATTTCCGGCCCGGCATCGCCCCAGCGAGGCGCACGCCGGAATATATTCCAGATCCAAACGGTCTTGAAATGCCCGGACCGCAGACTCTGATACCGGATTCTCGCCGTCTTCCACCACGAGCACTTTGAAATGCCGGTACGTTTGGTTGCACAGACTTTCCAGCGTCATGCGAAGAAGCTCCGGCCGACGATAGGTTCGGATAATTACGGTGATATCCGGTTGTCCCGCCGGGAAGTGCGATTCGTAAAAAGCGCCCTGCTTTGCAAATTCATAGTCGAACTCCAGGAAGGACGGGCGGAACCGGGAGGGGCACACCACATTTTTTTGAAATTCCCGGTATGCTTCCTTATGGGCTTGAATCCTCGCCATCTGCTTGTGAAAAACAGCATGGGTCTGCTCATTGTTCTCGATGCGCTCTTCCACCAGTCTGTACAGCTTTTTCCAGCTGTGGAGATCCTGTCCATCGCCATACTTATAGCGCAGCACAAGATTGCCCGCAACGCTTCCCGCCAGCTGTGTGGGCTTTTCCTCGCCCGCTGTACGATACGCGTAATGATGGATGACCGCGGAAGGAACATACATTAATTTGTAGCCCAATGCCCGAATATGCCAGGAGAGGTCCACGTCTTCCGCATACATGAAAATACTCTCGTCAAATCCGCCTGTCTTTTCAAACACTTCCCTGCGCAGCACAAAACAGGCCCCGCTGCACCAGGAGGTCTCCAAGGTCACCGGATCATAATATTTCGGATGCTCGTAGGGGAACTGACGCAGCTCGAACGCGCCGAAGTCAACGGGCGCCTGCTCAATGGCGCGGTCCAGATTTTGGAACGCATCCGGGTCGATCTCTGTATCCACATTGCAGAAAAAGACAAAATCACCGTTGCCGGCACGTGCCGCAGCGTTGCTGGCACTGCCGAACCCCAGATTTTCCTTTTGCGGCAGAACGCGAATCTCCCGAAAAACATCCCGGTATTTTTCCGCCAGGGCGTACGCCGCAGCCAGAGAATCGTCCTGCGAAGCATTGTCGGCAAAGTACAGTGCAATTTTTCTGCAGTCATAGTTCACCGCAGCAATTGCCTCCACACACGCCGTCAGCCATTGGCTGGAGTTATATAGTGCAAAACAAAGATCATAAGTCATATTCAGGACCTCCCGTTGAAGTGAAAATTCAGCCCATGCTGCGGTCCGTTCAAAAGGAAAGCCGGAGCAGTGGGAGACGAATCCATCCTGTTGTCTCACCGTCCGGCTTATCGATTGCATAAAACTGTTTTGAACGCCGGAATTTCCGGCATCTCATTTTATCAGGACATCAACGATTGTATTATATATTTTTGTGATTGTTGCGTCAACATTCCCGGCCAGCGGGTGTCTGTCCGCCGCAGCCGGTGTGCTGTTTTCGCAAAAAAAGAGCCGGCACAAAGTACCAGCCCTTTTCGTTTTGTGATTTGTAAAAACAAACCCACCCTGCCGTCTGTGCACACCAAAACCTACCGTAATGGCAGGTGGGTGCCCTGCCCAAGTTTCACGCTCCCTTCCTCCGCTTGCGGCCGAAGCCGGGCGGGAGGTCTGCGATCCCCTTGCGGACCCCGGGCTCCCGTTGATTGGTTAGTAGGATTATATATGAACACAACAAATCGTACAGGGCAGGCTGGTTTTGCACTGCCGCGAACTGCTTTTACAGTTCGATGTCATACAGTTCCTCGAGGCGTGCGGCGAACACTTCGCTGACTGCCGCCAGCTCTTCGTCGTCATCCACAATGTCCAGGAACTCTTCTCCGTTTTCTTCCACGGTGCGCATGATGACCACTTGCGCATCCTCTTCCAGCATTTTTTCCGGATCCGCCACATACGGAACCACCGCCAGATAGTGCTCGCCGTTGTAATCGGCTGCGTCAATCACTTCACACTCGTGCTCTACACCCGCTTCATCTTCCAACGTGATCAAATCGGGAGTGTAATCCAAATCTTCCTGATTTTCCATTTTTTCTCCTTCAGCAGGCTTGCCCGCGTATCTTTTTCTGTCTTTATTTTACCCAATCACACTGCCTGCGTCAAGCCAACCTTACAAAAAACACAATGTGAAAATCTTTTCTCGAAGTCTACTTCTATCCTATAAAATATGCTATACTAAAGAGGAATATTCCTTTTTCGAGTGGCGGTGATTCCATGACCAAACGTATTTTTCTTGTGTGCCTTGCGCTGGTTTGCCTGGTTCTGACCGGCTGCGGCGGAAAGCAGGGCTTTGCGGGCAGCAGCCGCAGCCCCGTGGAAAGCAGCGAGGAACAGCTTGCGCAGCCTTCTCAGGACACACCGGTGGCCGTGCTCTCCACCAGTATGGGAGATATTTTTATCGTTTTGTTCCCGCAATATGCACCCATGGCGGTGGAAAACTTTGAAGGTCTTGCCCAGCAGGGGTATTACAACGGAAACATCTTTCATCGGGTCGTTGCAGATTTTGTGATTCAAACCGGCGATGCGACGCAATCCGGCACCGGCGGGGCCAGCATCTGGAACAACAATGCTTACCCGAACGAATTGAGCGACAAGCTGCACCACTATTCCGGCGCTGTGGCGCTGGCCCGTGCGGCGGACGGTTCTGTGGGTAATTTGAGTCAGTTCTATATTGTGCAGACACCCGAAGATTCTGTAGATAAAACCGCAGCGGAAGAAATGGTCGCTTCCGGTGTTCGTCAGGAGGTAGCCGACGCCTACCAGAGCGCGGGCGGCGCCCCTTATCTGGACGGACAGGACACCGTGTTCGGTCAGGTGTACAGCGGTATGGACGTTGTGGACGCCATTGCGCAGGTGGAGTGTGACGAAAGCGGCCGTCCGCTGGAACCCGTCACGCTGAACAGTGTTACCATCACCACCTACGGCGCGCTTCAAACGCAAGCGACCTCTTCCCCCTCCGGCAGCACTCCGAGCGCCTGAGCTGCCTTTTTGAAAGGAAATCCCTGTGAAAAAGCTTTTGAAATTTCTGACTTCCCGCACCTTTCTGTTCATGGTGCTGATTCTTCTGCAGCTGATCATTCTGGTCGCGCTGCTGCTGGAATTCAGCCGTGTCGGATCGGTTCTCTATCTCCTGCTCACCATTTTGAGCGTGCTTGTCATGCTTCCGATTCTGGAGTACGCTGACATCAACCCCGCCTACAAACTGATGTGGCTTTTGCTGATCATTGCAATGCCGCTTTCCGGCGCGGTGTTTTACATGCTTCTCGGTTCCCGGGGAATCCGCCCCAAGAAGGCCGCTCAGTTTGCGGACATTGAGCACAAGGCGGCAGCGGCCGTTCAGCCCGACGGATGTGCCAGCCGTGCGCTGAAACAGTTTGACCGGGGATTGGAACGCAGCGTGGATTATCTTTCCACCTATGCGGCCTCCCCTGTATATCAGGCGACGCAAAGCCGCTACTTTGCCACCGGAGAGGAATTCTTTCCGGTGTTTCTTGAAGAACTGCGTCAGGCGCGCCGTTCCGTTTTCATGGAATATTTCATTATTGAAGAGGGCGAGATGTGGAACCAGACCCTCGAGATTCTGAAAGAGAAAGCCCGGCAGGGATTGGACGTTCGTGTGATTTATGACGGAGTGGGCAGCATGTTTACCCTTCCTCTGGACTACGATGAACAGCTGCGGGCCATGGGCATCAAGTGTTATGCCTTCAACGGGCTTCATTTTTCCTGGCACTTAACGGACTACAAAATGCTGAACAACCGGGATCACCGAAAAATTGCGGTGATCGATGGCGAGATCGGATTTTCCGGCGGTTTGAACTTTGCGGATGAGTACATCAACCGCAAAGAGCGGTTCGGTTACTGGAAAGACACGGCCTTCATGCTGAAAGGCCCTGCGGTTTACTCGCTTTCTCTGACATTTTTGCGCATGTGGGATTTTGTGGCGGGCACCGAGACCAATTTCCGGTCGTATCTGCCCGTGAACCGTTTTGAAGAAGAAGAGGGATTCGTACAGCCTTACTGCGATTCGCCTCTGGACGGAGAAAACATTTCGGAAAATGCCTATCTGAACGTGCTGCAGCAGGCCAAGGACTATGTATATCTCACAACCCCTTACCTGATTCTGGACAATGAGATGGTCACGACTTTATGCCTGGCGGCCAAAAGCGGCGTGGATATTCGCATCATCACGCCGGGCATTCCCGACAAATGGTACGTGTATTACGTCACACAAAGTTATTACGCTACCCTGCTGAAGGCCGGGATTCGGATTTACGAGTACACACCCGGATTTATTCATGCCAAAATGTACCTCAGCGATGACAAGCTGGCCATTGTAGGCAGCGCCA
The DNA here is from genome assembly GCF_040096265.1 of Ruthenibacterium intestinale. NCBI lineage: Bacteria > Bacillati > Bacillota > Clostridia > Eubacteriales > Oscillospiraceae > Ruthenibacterium > Ruthenibacterium intestinale. The sequence goes on along the minus strand of NZ_JBBMFA010000071.1, from coordinate 14,524 downwards.
ACATGGACTACCGCAGCCTTTATCTTCACTTTGAAAACTGCTGCGCATTTTATGGCGGGCATATGCCGCACGATGTGAAACGGGACATTTTGCGGACCATGGCCCAAAGCCACGAGGTCACCTTGCAGGAGGCGCAGAGCGCGCCCCTTTACAAATGGGTCGCCCAGATTTTTCTGCGGCTGTTCGCGCCGCTGATGTGAGAAAGTGAGGAACCACCATGAAACGAATTGTTGTGATCGACGGCCAGGGCGGCGGGTTTGGCCGCACCCTGATTGCGGCCCTGCGGTCCGCCGGTGTTCAGGAAGAAATTATTGCAGTGGGCACCAATTCTGCCGCCACCAGCGCAATGTTGAAAGCGGGCGCCACAGCGGGCGCCACCGGAGAAAATGCCGCCGTGGTCAATGCCGCGCGGGCAGAGATTCTGGCCGGTCCCATCGGCCTGGTGATGGCCAACAGCATGCTGGGCGAATGCAGCCCCGCCATTGCCTGCGCCGTGGCCGAGAGCCGGGCCCAGAAAGTTCTGATTCCCGTTTCCAAATGCGGCGCGTGGATTGCGGGACTTCCCGAAAAGCCTCTGGCAGCTTACATATCAGACGCTGTTGCATTGATTCTGGAGCTTTTGAAACAATGAAAAAACGATCCGGCAGACATCTGCCGGATCGTTTTTTTATTTTGAATCATCTGTCAGGACTGGCTTTTCTGCAAATTGTGGCGATAAGCCATATAACTCTCCAAAATTACAACGGCAGCCACCGAATCCAGCACCTGTTTACGTTTTTTGCCAAAGGTGCCGTTCTCCGTCAAAATACTGGCGGCAGTTACGGTCGTGCTTCTCTCGTCCCAAAGTTCTACAGGAATGGGAACGATGGCTTTCAGGGTATCGGCCAGTTTCCGGCATTTCTGCGCGCGGGCGCCCTCGGTGCCGTCCATATTGCGGGGAAGGCCGATCACGATCATGCCCGCCTCAAATTCCCGGCTTGCGTAAACAATTTTTTCCGCCACCTTGGCAAAGCTTTTTTCTTCAATGGTGCCCACCGGGCTTGCCAAAAACTCCGTGCGGTCGCACACGGCCAGCCCCGTGCGCGCATCGCCGTAATCAACGGCCATAATTTTCATATACTCACTCCAAGCATTTATTCTTTACTCATTATACAAAACCTGCCCGGTTTTGCAAGTCCTTCAAAATACACGCGACCACCCCATCTGCCGAAATGTCCTCTGCCGTCAAAAAACAGCGGCGTCCGCAGGCCGAAAGAGCCCCGGCGGTCACCGGCCCGATGCACACACACTGGGCGCTTTCTTCCGGCGCGCCACAGGCAGCATACCAGGCTTTGACACCTTCCGCACTGCCAAAGACCAGATAATCCACCTTTGCATCGGACTGAAGGGGCACAAAATCTGTGCGGTACAGGCTGCATTCCTGAACCGAAAAGCCCTGTTCTGCAAGTTCTGTGTACAATTCAGGGGTGCTGTTGGCAGAGCGAAACAAAAAAATCGGTTCAGCCTTCTCTGCCGCTGTGCTGAGCGCGCCGGCCAGCGCCTGACTTGTGGCAGGATGCGCCACAAGATCGGCCGTGATCCCATGCTTCTGCAACGCCTGTGCCGTAACCGGGCCGATTGCCGCAAAACGGCACTGCGCCAGACGGCGTACGTCTGTTCCGCTTTTCAAAAGGCGCTCGAAGAAAATCTCTACGCCGTTTTGGCTGGTGAAAACTGCCCAGCCGGAAACTTTGGTGAAGGCGGCAATGCCTTCATCCGGTTCCAATGACTTCACACGGCCAGCCATCATGTGCACCGGCCTTGCGCCCAGCTTCAGCAGTCTTTCTTCCAGACGGCGCGTGAAAGAGGCGGTTCCCACAAGGCCCACACGCACACCGGCCAGCGGGCGCGGATCACCCTCGTACAAATTCATGGCCGCGGTCTCGCCTACCACGATGACCGCCGGTGCCTGCACATCCGCCTGACGCACCTTTTCCGCAATGTTTTTCAGCGTCCCGCGCACAACGGCCGGGTGCGGTGCATTCCCGCCGGAAACAACGGCCGCCGGCGTACTGCCGGCCTTGCCCGCTTCCATCAGCCGGTTGGCAATGCGCTCCAGCTGGCTCAGCCCCATCAAAAACACCAGGGTTCCGTTCAGATTTGCCAGCGTATGCAGGGACTCCGGCAAGCTGTCCTCGCTTTGTGCCGTGTGCCCCGTAATCACATGAAAACTGCGGCTGAGGCCCCGGTGTGTGACCGGGATGCCCGCTGCGGCCGGAACCGCAATGCACGAGGAAATGCCCGGCACGATCTCGCAGGGAATCCCCGCCTGGTGCAGCGCCTGAACCTCTTCCCCGCCGCGTCCAAACACAAAGGGATCGCCGCCTTTCAGGCGGACGACGGTTTTTCCCTCACTGCCCAGGCGCACCAGCAGCGCATTGATTTCCGGCTGCGGCATGGAATGACGGCCGCAGCGCTTACCCGCCGGATAAAGTTCCGCCTGTGCCGCCTGTTCCAACAGCGCCGGGTCAATCAGGTCGTCGTATACCACTGCATCACAGGTCTGCAGCAGCCGCAGCCCGCGCAGCGTAATCAAATCTGCGCTGCCGCAGCCCGCCCCCACCAGATAAACAAAGCCCTTTTTCTCCATGCGGTTTCTCCCCTATTCACAAAAATACTGCCATGTGCCGTTTACACACACACGGCAGACATGCACGCCAAACACCTTGTCCAGCGTTCCGCTTTCATATACATGCAGCGGAGTATCCACCTGGACCAGCCTTCCCTGTGACAAAAGAGCCACCCGGTCTGCCGTGCGCAGCGCAAGACACAGGTCGTGGCTGACCAGAACCACTGCTTTTCCCGCTGCGGCCAGGTCTTTGGCCGTGCGCATCACCTCCATCTGGTGGCGCACATCCAGCCAGGTGGTGGGTTCATCCATAAAAATCGTCTTCGTCTGCTGCGCCAGCGCCATCGCCAGATAGATTTTCTGCCGCTGGCCGCCGCTGAGCTCCTCCATGCGGCAATGGGCCAGCTCCAGCGCATCTGCCTGCTGCAGCGCCCGGTCCACCGCCTCGTGATCGCTTTTGCGGTAACGGCGCGGGAATGGCAGATACGGGAAGCGGCCGTGCAGCACCATGCGCCGCGCTTCGATGTTGGGAATGCCGCGGCTCTGTGCCATATACGCCGCCCGGCGCGCCACCTGCACGGGCGCAAGTTCTGACAAGGGCGTACCATCGTACAAGATCTGCCCTTCCAAAGGCGGCAGAAGCCCCAGCGCAGTTTTTAAAAGCGTGCTTTTGCCACACCCGTTGGGGCCCAGAAGCACCGTGACGTTTCCCTCGGGGAAACAGAGATCCACATGTTCCAGCACCGCATGTTCCCGGTAACCGGCGGTCAAATTCTGCAATTCGATCATGCGTGGGTCTCCTTTCTGCGGAACAAAAGCCATAAAAAGAACGGTCCGCCCGCCAGCGACAAAACAATGCCCACCGGCAGTTCATACGGGGCAAACAGCGTTCGCGCGGCCACATCACACAATGTCAGAAGCGCCGCTCCCACCAGTGCGCACCCCGCCAGCAGGCGGCGGCTCTCACCCCCCACCAGACGGCGCACCATATGGGGGGCGACCAGCCCCACAAAGCCCAGCAACCCGGCAAAACTGACCGCCGCACCGGCCAGCGCTGCGGCCAGCGCCAAAAGCAGCACACGCACACGGCGCACCCGAAGGCCCAAGCTTTGCGCCATGTCCGTTCCCAAAGCCAGAACATCCATCTCGTGGGCCAGTGCCAGGGCGGTAGCCAGGCACAGCAGAATGACCCATGCCGCGGGTGCAATGCGGTCCATGGAGACGTTGGCCAGACCGCCGATGCGAAAATCGGAATAACCGATCAACGAGTCCGGAAATACGGTGAGCACCGCGTCGATCCCCGCGCTGAACATGCCGGAAATCGCCATGCCGGCCAAGACCAGCGTAATGCGGGAGGCACCTGCTTTTTCCGCAATGAACAGGACCAAAAGCACACCGGCAAATGCACCGGCGAACGCCGCCGCAGGCACAACGTTCACCGCCGTGGGAAGCACGGCACAGCACAGCGCCACACCCAGCCCCGCGCCGGAATTGACACCGATGATATTGGGTGCGGCCAGCGGGTTTGCCAGCACCGTTTGAATGATCGCACCGGAAACCGCCAGTGCTGCCCCCGCCAGCAAACAGCCCACTGTGCGAGGTACCCGCACATACAGAAGAATGGACGCGGCAGAAGCATCCCCTCTTCCGCACAAAACCGCCAGCAATTCCCGCGGTGACAGTGCCGCCGCGCCCAGGCAAAGGCTCAGCAATGCCGCCGCGATCATCCCTGCCGCAAGCAGCAGGAAGCATGGAAATATGCCCCGAGTGTCATTCCTGTCCATACAAAATCTCCGCCAATCCCTCATAGGCCTCGCCCCAGCGGGCGTTGGGCTTCACATTATACAGCTGCTGGTCCATGTAGTAGCATTTGCTCTGCTGCACAGCACGCAGCTGCTGCCAGGCTGGATTGGACAACACCGCTTTTTCCAGCGTCTGGCGTGCTTTTTCCTGGTCGCTGCCCTGCAAAACAATGAAAATACATTCCGGGTCCGCCTGCAAGATGGCCTCCATGGAAAGAGTTTCCAAAAGAGACTCGTCGCTGTCTGCAATGTTGGTGCAGCCCAAATCAGCCAGCATTTCTCCCAGCACGGTGTTCTGGCTGTTTTTCACCTTGCAGCTGCTGCCGGTAGCGCGCAGATACAGCACCGTGGGACCCTGTTTGCCCTGGGCGGAAGCAATGGCCGCATCCACCTGCTCTTGCACAAGCGTGCCGTACTGTTCATACCGGTCTTCGCAGCCTGTGATGCGGGTGCAAATCTCCAGCATCCGCAGATAATCCTCAAAGCTGCTTACATCGAAATAAGCGGTGGGGATACCGGCATTTTCCAGTGTTGGCATCAGTTCCACGTCGGCCGAAGTCTTTGTGCTGGCAAGCACAAAATCCGGCTGTGCCGCCAGCAGGGTCTCGGCACTGGGTTCGCTGACCTTGCCCAGATCGATCACAGACTCGTCCAAATCCAAATCAAACTGCGTCCATGTGTCATCCGCCGCAGCCACCAGCGTATCCTTGCCGCCCGCAATGCACCAAACATCTGCAAAACTTCCAATCAGTGCGGCCACCCGCTTGGGCGAATCCACTGTGACGGTCCGCCCCAAATCATCGGTAAACGTAACCGAATCGGCCTGCGCTGCAGATGCGCTCTGTGAACTTGGCGCCGCCGTCCCACAGGATACAAGCAGAAAAAGTGAAAGCAGCACACAAATAAGCAATCTGTGTTTTTTCATTGGTCGTTCCCCCACCGTTTGTTGAAATTTTCAAATGTTTCGCTTTTCCGGTCAGCCTTTCCAGCCTCTTTGGGCCGGGTCCAGCGCATTGGCCGCGGTATACAGCAGTGCGTTGCAGACTGCCGCTGCCACATTGCTGCCTCCCTTGCGCCCCATTGCAGCGATGACCGGAACACCGGCCGCTTCGCACGCGGAAAAAATGCGCTCTTTGCTCTCCACCACGTTCACAAAGCCCACAGGGACCGCAATGACCAGTGCCGGCCGCAATCCTTCCTCAATCAATTTTTCCAGCCGGAACAGGGCCGTGGGCGCGTTTCCCACCGCAAACACCGCACCCGGGTGAAGCTGCGCCGCTTTTTGCATGGCGGCGTCTGCCCGCGTGGTATTTTCCTGTACTGCTGCGCGTGCCACATCTTCGTCGGCCATATAGCAGTATGCACTGCAGCCCAGCTTTTTCAGAGTCGGCTTACTGATGCCTGCCAGCGCCATGTTGGTATCTGTTACAAGAACGGCGCCGCGTCCCAGTGCTTCCACCCCTTTGTCAACCGCCCCCGGTGTGAAACACAGGTTCTTGGCATAGTCAAAATCCGCAGTGGTGTGGATCACCCGCTGCACCACGGCTTCGCACCCGGCCGGTACCTGAATGCCCCGCTCGGTCAGTTCGCCCTGTATGATGGCCATGCTGGTCCGCTCGATATCGGCAGGAAGTACATGCCTTTCGTTCAAATCTTCTCATCCTTTCCCGGCGCAAAAGCGTCCATCATACGGTACAGCGCAGGAATATCCAGCGAGGAACGCACCGCGTCCGCCAGCAGATCATACTGACGTTCCTTGTAATCCGCATGACTTTGCAAATGTGCATCCAGCGCGTTCAACCCTTTGCGCGCCAGAAGCCAGTCTGCCATTTTTTCAGTCAGTTCGCCTGTGTCAAACAGGCCGTGAAGATAAGTCCCGAACACATTGCCACAGACCGCGCCTTCTTCCGTTCCGTTTTCCAGGCGGCAGAAAGGACTGACTCGGCCGCTCCGGGTCCGCCCCATGTGAATTTCGTATCCGTCCAGCCGGGCACCCGCAAAGGGGCCCGCCGCAATGCCCTCCACACGGGTGCGAACCTTTCGCCCCGAAAAACAGGTGTCGCAGGGCAGAAGCCCCATTCCTGCCATCGTGCCGCCCTGCTCCACACCTTGCGGGTCTGCAAGAGAGCGTCCCAGCATCTGATAACCGCCGCACACGCCCAAGACCGGCGTGTCCGCAGCCGCCAGCTTTTTTACTGCAGCTTCCAGACCGTTTTGACGCATCCATGCCAGGTCTGCCATGGTGTTTTTGGTGCCCGGCAGCACCACCAGATCCGGCGTTCCCAGCGCCTGCACTTTTTCCACATAACGAACCCCCAAAGCCGGATGACTTTCCATCGGAGAAAAATCGGTAAAATTGGAAATGTGCGGCAGACGAATCACCGCGATATCCACCGGCCGGTTTTGAAAGCGGCGTTCCAAACGGGTGGAAAGACTGTCCTCATCGTCGATGTCCACGCGCGTATAGGGAACGACCCCCAGCACCGGCAGGCCTGTCTTTTCTTCCAGCATGGTCAGGCCCGGGCGCAAAAGTTCCACGTCTCCGCGAAACTTGTTGACCACCAGCCCTTTGATGCGTGCACATTCCTCCGGTGCCAGCAAAGCCACCGTGCCGTACAGCTGTGCAAACACGCCGCCCCGGTCGATGTCCCCCACCAAAATCACCGGTGCGTTCACCTGCTCGGCCAACCCCATGTTTACAATGTCGCCTTCCCGCAGATTGATTTCCGCCGGGCTGCCTGCCCCTTCGATGACAATGATGTCGTTTTCCGCCGCCAGGCTTCGGTAAGCTTTCAAAACCTGCGGCAGCAGGGTCTTTTTCAGGCGGTAATATTCCGCCGCACAATACTGCCCCTGCACCTCGCCGCAAACAATCAGCTGACTGCCGGTATCGCTGCTGGGCTTGAGCAAGATTGGGTTCATGCGCACGTCCGGTTCCCGGCCGGCGGCTTCCGCCTGCGCCACCTGTGCACGCCCCATTTCCAGTCCGTCCCGGGTAATGTAACTGTTCAGCGCCATATTCTGGCTTTTGAACGGTGCCACCCGCCAGCCATCCTGATGAAAAATGCGGCAGAGCGCCGTCACCAGCAGACTTTTTCCTGCGCCGGACATCGTTCCCTGCAGCATAATACAGCGGGCCATTCACAGCACCTCCTCAAGCGTTTTTAAAAAAGCGTCGTTCTCTTCCCGTGTTCGGACAGCCGCGCGGTACCACCCCGGCCCCAAGCCCGGATAGTTGTCGCAGCGCCGCACGAGAACGCCTTTGTTCCGCAAAGCCGCGCCCAAATCGGTGCGCGGATGAAAAAACAATAAATAGTTTGCCTCTCCCGGTACCACCCGGCAGCCAAGCGCCAGCAGTTTCTCCCGCATGCGGGGCCGCTCGGCAGCAATCAGGGCGCGCAGCTGTTCACTGTACGCCTTTTCATCCAGCGCGGCCCGTCCCGCTGCCTGCGCGGGGGTGGATACCGCCCAGGGCTGTCCGCACAGGCGCATACGTTCCAGCAGCGCTTCGTCCGCGCAAAGCGCATAACCCAGACGAAGACCCGCCATGCCGTACCACTTTGTAAATGCGCGCAAAATCAAAAGCTTCGGATGGCCCGCCAGTTCGTTCAGCAGCGTGTGCGCAGCCGGGTCGTCCAGAAATGCATTAAAGCATTCATCCGCCACCAGAAGCGTTCCGCATTGGGCGCACCGTTCCAGAATCCGCTGCAAAAGCGGCCGGGGCGTGGTTCGACCCGTTGGGTTATTGGGTTCACACAAAAACAAAAGATCCAGCCCGGGGTGAATCCGCTCCAGCAAAGCTTCCGTCACAGTGAAGTCTGTTTCTGCGTCCAATGTGAAAGAACGGATTTCGCAATCCGACGCGCGCAGCGCCTGCTCATATTCGGAAAAGGTGGGTGCCGTGACAAGCGCCGTGCGGCCCCGCATGGCCAGCGCCAGCCGAAAAATCAGGTCCGCAGCACCATTGCCGCACAAAATCCATTCTGGCGGGACGCCCAGCGACGCGGAAAGCTTTTCCCGCAGAGCTCGGCACAGCGGGTCGGGATAGCGATCCGCCTGTTCCAGCGCTGCTGCCGCCGCCCGGCGCACCCCTTCGGGCAGCCCCAGCGGACTGACGTTGGCCGAAAAATCCAGCGGCATGGCTCCGTACTCCTGAACGAACCCTGCCCAGTCGCCTCCATGTGGCAGTTCCATTTCCATCCTCCTCAATGCATCCATCCCCACAGCGCGGCCCGAAGCCCAATCCAGCCCAGCAGACACAGGGCGCCCGCCATGTACATCATGTGGTTTGCCCGCAGAATGTCCGCCGGTTCCACCGGACGCAGTACGTCGCCGATGGTGGGTTTCTCCACCCGTTTTCCGAAATAGGAAGCAGGCCCTGCCAGCTGCACACCCAGCGCACCCGCCATGGCTGCCTCGGTCTGGGCCGAATTGGGGCTGGCGTGATTGCGCCGGTCTCTGCGCCAGATGCGCAGTGCATTTTTTCCGTTTTGTCCCGTGAGAGATGCTGCCGCGATCAAATACAGCGCCGCCAAACGGGAGGGAAGATAGTTGACCGCATCGTCCAGTCTGGCTGCGGCGCGGCCAAAAAATAAATAGCGGTCGTTTTTATACCCCACCATACTGTCCATGGTGTTCACGGCTTTATAGCAAAGCGCCAGCGGAGCACCCCCCAGCAGCATGTAAAAGGCAGGCGCCACCACACCGTCGGAAAAATTTTCCGCCACGGTCTCCACCACCGCTTTTGTCACACCCTCTGCGCTCAATGCCTGCGTGTCTCGCCCCACAATTCGGGAAACCGCGCGCCGGGCATCGTCCAGCGTGGCGCCCGTCAGCGCGTTGTACACCTTGCGGCTTTCATCCCGCAGGCCCCGCATGGCCAGTGCCTGCCAGCACCAGACCGTCTCCAGCGCAAAGGCGGCCGCCGGATGGATGCGGCCGCACAGCCACAGCGCCAGCGCACTCACCGCCAGCGTCCCCAGAGGCAGTACCGCCGCCAGCACCGCACCGGCCGCCAGCTGGCCGCCCGAAGATTTTGGGAAAAGCCTGCGCAGCGGCGGTTCCAGTACAGCGATCAGGCGCCCCATTCCCACCACGGGGTGCGGCATCCAGGCAGGGTCTCCCAGTGCGAGATCCAGGCAAAACCCCAGCAGGGCCGCTGCTGCAATGTTCATGTTATTCCTCCTTCGCGTAGGACACCTCACGGACCAGGTCCAGAACCTGTTCCGAATGCCAGCGGCCGGTGTCCAGCACAAAACCGGCGGCATTGCCCGCACACCAGCTGTAATAGTCCCGGCGGGGGCGGGCATATCGTTCCATCACAGCCATCTGTGTTCCCCCATGGGCCAGAATGACCAGTTCTTCTCTTTGCTGGGCAAGCGCCCGGTCCACCAGACCGGCAAAAGCAGAACAGGTGCGGGCGGAAAACTCCGCCCGGTTTTCACCGCCCGGGCAGCGGCCCAGGCAGTCCTCTCCCACCCAGGCGCGATAATCCGCATCGTGCTCCATTTCCACATAATTGCGGCCTTCAAAAATCCCGAAACACATTTCCCGCAGCGCTTCCACCGGAATAAGACGTGCATCGGGGAAGAGAATCCGTGCGGTTTCCACCGCTCGGGAAAGGGGCGAAACATAAACTTCCCGGGGAGAAAAATCCGCCTGCCGCAGCGCCGCACGCCCTTTTTCCGACAGAGGGATATCCCGCTGACCCTGATAGCGCTTCTGTTCGTTGTACAGCGTTTGGCCATGGCGCAAAAGGTAAATCTTCATTCCGGCCGTTCTCCTTTCAAAAAAATGGGCAATCCGCAGAACATCCGGACCACCGTATCGGCACGCTGTGCCAGAAGACAGGCCAGACGGCCGGCGTTCTCCCGCGCTGCGCGCTGGTCAGGGTCCACCGGGACCACGCCGCCCCCCACTTCGGTGGTGATGACGATTTCATACTGCGCCAGACGGTCAGCCAGCGCTTCCAGATCTTCGCAGGCAGCGGCCAGTTCCTGCACATTCCAGACGGCCCTGCACCCCAGCTCTTCCTGCGAACAGTTCAAAATCCGGCGCGCATAATCCCGTTTCCCGCTGTACAACGGCCCTGTGATCAGGATCATATCACCACTCCTCTACCATCTGGCAGACAACCAGCGCCGCCAGCATCCAAATTTCCGTTTTCTGCAAAAACCATCCGGCCAAATCTCCGGAAATGCCGCCAAATTCTTTTTGGGACATTCTGCGATACCGCACAAAGACCAGTACAGCCGCCAGCACCATCCCACCGCCGCACAGGCCTCCCGCCGCCACAAGGCACACCGCCAGAAGCACGCACAGCGCTGTCAGAATGCGCCGCACCGCCAGCCGGTCGGCAGCAGTGGCAAAGGTGTGGACAAGGCCCGTAGATTTCGCCAGGGGGAACCAGGCCACCGCCAGCCCGGAGAGCGCCCGCTCCAGCACAAACCCAAAGCCCATGCACAGCGCATCCCGCGGGGTACAGCGCACGGCCGCACACAGCCCCAGATATGCAATAAAATAGGTGCACAGCCGGATGAGCGCAAACGCACCGCAGCGCGGGTCCTTCAAAATCTCCTGCTTTTTTTCCGGCGAGGCACAGCTGGCCAGCGCATCACAGGTATCGGCGTATCCATCCAGATGAATGCCGCCGGTGACAAACACCGGAATCAGGCACAGCCCCGCTGCGCGCAAAAGGCCCGGAAAGGAAAAGTGTGCCGCCGCCACAGCCCAGCCCCACCATGCCAGAGCGCATACCGCTCCTACCAGCGGAAAGGCGCACAGCGCGTACCGCATATTTTTTTCGTTCCACACAGGCTGCGGCACCGGCACCGCTGAAAACATGGCAAACGCCACCGCGATGGTCTGCCAAACGATCACAAAACTCGTCCTCCCCGTTTATAATAGTGCGGAATTCCGCACACCACTTCGCAAACTTCGTCCGCCCGGGCAGCCAGCGCCCGGTTCACCTGACCCAATACCCGAAGATACGTCTCCGTATCCCCCTGATAGTCGCTGCCGCCGCTGAACACGTCGCCTGTAACCACCACCAGCACACTGCACTGCGCCAGAAGATTTTCCACCCCGTCCAGCACAGCCTGCACGGTGTTCCGGCCGGCACCGCCCGGCGCGTACAGCTCGTTGGCCGTCAGGTTGCTGATGCATTCCAGCAGAACCGCGCCCGAAGACGGCAGCCGAAGGCCGGACAGGTCCATGGGACATTCCAGCGTCTGAAAGCCTTTGCCGGCGCGCAGCGTGCGATGCCGTTCCACACGCGCACGGCACTCGTCGTCAAAGATCTGCATGGTTGCCACGTAAAACCGCGGCTGTGTGCCGGCCTGCAAAATCAGTTCTTCCGCAAAGCCGCTTTTGCCGGAGGCTGCGCCCCCTGCTACCAGTGTGAACATCAGGGTTCCTCCTTGCCGCTTTGCGGCGTATAGGCTTCGATGCCGCCCTCGTCAAAGGTATAGCACTCCGCATAAACCGCCCGGGCCATGTCCAGCAGCGGCATGGCTGCCACCGCGCCCGTTCCCTCGCCCAGGCGCATCTCTGCCGTGATCAGCGGCCGTTTGCCCAACTTCTCCAGCAAAAGGCGGCCCGCCGGTTCCGCCGAGACATGGCTGGCCAAAACCGCCTTGGAGGCATGCGGGCACAGACGCACAGCGCACAGCGCCGCCACCGTGCTGATAAAGCCGTCGGCCAGCACTGGAACACGGTATGCCGCACCGCCCAGAAAAACACCGCACAAGCCGGCGATATCAAATCCGCCCACCTTGGCCATTACATCCAGCGCATCGGACGCATCCGGACGGTTGCGGGCGATGGCACGCTCAATGGCAGCTATTTTCCGCGCAAGGCCCGCATCCGACAGGCCGGCGCCCCGGCCTGTCATCTCTGCAGGGGACCGGCCCAGAAGCACACTGGCCACCGCACTGGAAGTGGTGGTGTTTCCGATGCCCATTTCCCCGGTGGCAAGCAACCGCACGCCCCGCTCTGCACACTGTCGCACAAGGGTCGCTCCCGTCAGGACAGCCTGTTCGGCCTGCGCACGGGTCATGGCAGGACCGCAGGTGATGTCCGCCGTGCCGTTTCCCACGCGCCGGTCCAGCACGCCGGGCACCGGGGAAAAATCAAGAATCCCCATGTCCACCGGGACCACATCGCATCCGGCCACTGCCGCCATGCGGCACACGGAAGTGCGCCCCGCGGCCAGATTTCGCGCCACAATGCCGGTCACACTGCTGTCCGTCTGCGTGACGCCCTGCGCCACCACGCCGTTGTCCGCGCACAACACCAGCACTGCCCGGGGAGAAAGCTCGATCTGCGGAGTTCCGGTGAGAGCGGCAATGTCCTCCAGTGCCGTTTCCAAAAGGCCCAGACTTTCCAGCGGCTTGGCGCAAGCCGCCCAGTTCCGGTGGGCCTGCGCCCGGGCGTTTTCGTCCGGCGGGGTGATTTGATTCAAAAGTTCCCGCAGATTCATGGATTTTCGCTTCCTTTTCGTCTATAATTCTCTGCCGCCTGCACAAAACGCTCTGCCAGAACCGGCGCGCCCGCGGCATACAAATGGGGAAAGCCCGCATACAGCGTGGGGGTGGCAAAACCAAACGCCCATTGACGCTTTGCGGTCGGCTTGTGCGCAGTCAAATCCGCACCGTTCTCTGTGGAATCCCAGTAGTGGAATTCGTGCACGGGAAAATGTTCACCGGCACGGAACAACAGGCTGTCCCTGTCAGCGGTCACCTGCGCATATCCAAAGCGCACCAGCCGGTCTTTCCGCACACCGCTGCCCGGCAGAGCGCCTGCCATGGGAAACGCCGTGCCATCCTCTCTCTCCAGCTGTCGGCCCAAATACAAAAAGCCGCCGCATTCCGCCACGGTGGGCATTCCCTGTTCCACAGCCCGGCGCACTGCTCGGCGCATGGCCACGTTGGCGGACAGGCAGTCTGCATACAATTCCGGATAACCGCCGGGCAGGTACATTCCACCGGCATCACGCGGAAGCTGTTCGTCCCGCAACGGGCTGAAAAACGCAAGCTCCGCACCCGCTTGCCGCAGGGCATCCAGCGTCTCTTCATAGGCAAAGCAAAACGCCTCGTCCCGTGCCACGGCAATGACTGCGCGTGCCGCCGGGCGGGTGTGCGGCACTGCCGGGCGGGCGGGACGCCGGCACAAAGAAAGAAGCCGGTCCACATCCACCGTTTGTTCCAGCTGTCGGGCCAGCACATCCATCCGGGCGGAAAGATTTTGGATTTCCCCAGCGGTCAGCAGTCCCAGATGGCGGCTTTCAAAAACGGCTGCGGGCATATGCGGCAAAAAGCCCAGCACCGGCAGGCCCGTCTGCTGCTCCAGCATGGGTGTCAGGCTCTGCGCCAGCATGGGCGCACAATCGTTGAGCAGAATGCCCACAATGCCGCTTTCCCTGCGAAACGACAACAGGCCCTGAATCTGGGCGGCCAGCGTCAAACTGGCGCCACGGGGACGCACCACCAGCAGAACCGGCAGCTTCAATGTGTGTGCCACATGCCATGCGCTGGCTCTGTCCGTCACACCGCCCACACCGTCGTAAAAGCCCATCACGCCCTCGGTCACAGCTGCTTTGTGACCGGCGGCATACCGGGCATAAAGCGAAGAAAGGCGCGTTTCATCACACAAAAACAAATCCAGATTGTGACTGTCCACTCCCAGAACAGACCGGTGAAACATGGGGTCGATATAATCCGGGCCGCACTTGAACGCACAGGGCGCCATGCCCCTTTTTTCCAGCGCTGCCAGCAGCGCGCAGGTGACCGCCGTTTTGCCGCTGCCCGAAGACGGCGCGGCCAGCATACACTCTATCATGAACAATTCCCCGCAATCAGAAAAATCGGGTTGTTGGCTGTGAGCAAATGCAGCCCGCCTGCGGGACGTGTGCGGCTGACGGCGATTTGGGTCACCTGCGCCGTCAGGCCACAGGCCGTCAGCGCCGCAACCGCTGCGCTCAGCGTCTCCAGCGCGATGGCAGAAATGCACAGACGTGCCGCCGGGTTGCGCGCCAGCACCGCACGCACCACCGCAGTCATTTCGCCCTTGGTGCCGCCAATGAACACCACATCCGGCGCTGGCAGATCTGCCAGCG
>NZ_JBBMFA010000070.1:0-4473 GCF_040096265.1 Ruthenibacterium intestinale | reverse complement strand
CGGAATTGGCAGACGCGCTAGATTCAGGTTCTAGTGAGGGCAACTTCATATGGGTTCAAGTCCCTTCATCCGCACCAGGTCAGGTACCCGTTCGGGTACCTGATTTTTTTATATCTGTATGTCAGGAGGAAATGCGATGTTACTCATTCAAAACGGACACATCAAGTCCATGGCCGGCCCCGATTTGGAGCGGGGCTGCGTACTGATCGATGACAACGGGATCATCGCCGCTGTCGGGCCGGAGCTGGAGGCTCCCGCCGGCGCGCAGGTGATTGACGCAGGCGGCCGTCTGGTCACGCCCGGATGTGTGGAAGCGCACTGCCACATCGGTCTGGACAATGAGGGCATGGGCTGGGAAGGCCACGACTACAACGAAATTGTGGACCCCATTACCCCGCAGCTGCGCGCCATTGACTCCATCAATCCCCAGGACGAGGCGTTCGGTCTTGCGCTGCGCGGTGGCGTGACCTGTGCGTGCACCGGTCCGGGAAGCGCCAACGTGGTGGGCGGCACTTTTGTGGTTCTGAAGCTGGCCGGCAAACGTGTGGACAACATGATCTTGAAGGACCCGGCCGCCATGAAATGCGCGTTCGGCGAAAATCCCAAGCGTTGTTACGGCTCCAATATGAAAAAGAGCCCCATGACGCGCATGGCCACCGCCGCGCTTTTGCGGGAGCTTTTGTTCAAGACCCGCCGCTACCGGGACGACAAAGCCGCCGGGAAAGACCCCGCCTTTGACATGAAACTGGAAGCCATGATCCCTGTGATCAACGGTGAAATTCCTTTAAAAGCACACGCCCACCGCGCCGACGATATTCTGACGGCGGTACGCATCGCCCGGGAGTTCCATGTAAAAATCACGCTGGATCACTGCACGGATGGCTCTCTCATTGCGGACGAACTGGCCAAAGAAGGGCTCCCCGCTTTTGTGGGCCCCTCTCTGGGCGGAAAGAGCAAGATCGAATTGCTGAACAAGAGCTTCCGCACACCGGCTGACCTGCACGCTGCGGGCGTCAGCGTCAGCATTATTACCGACGCGCCTGTCATTCCCCTGCAGCATCTGCCTCTGTGCGCCGGTCTGGCCGTCAACGCCGGGCTGGAAGAAGACGAAGCCTGGCGCGCCATCACCATCACACCGGCCACGCAGCTGGGTGTGGGCGACCGGGTGGGCAGTCTGGAGCCCGGCAAGGACGGCGATGTGGTCATCTGGACTGCCGACCCGCTGCGCACGGTGGGAGGCGAGGCCGCAATGACCATTGTAAACGGACAGGTGGTTTATTCTGCACTGTAACAGTGCACCTGTTTCACGGATAAAGGAGTACATTCATGACAACACAACAGCGTTATGACGCCAAACGAAAACGCCTTCAGCAAAAGCTGGAGCGGCTGGACCACCAGGAAGAGCGTGCTCTGCAGCGGGAAGCTCGTCACGATGCCCAGATTGCCCGGGACCTCGCGGGTGTTCCCGGCCATTTTGCCCACGGACTGAATTTCTACAAACTATTCTGGATGTTTTTTCTGTGCTGCTTCCTCGGCGTTGTGATCGAGACGGTTTTCTGCTGGGTCGTCTCGGGACATTTGACCCAGCGCACCGGCCTGGTATGGGGCCCCTTCAATTTAATTTACGGCATCGGAGCCGTTTTGCTGACCATTTGTCTGCGCCCCTTTATCGGAAAAAGCGACCGCTGGATTTTCGTGGGAGGTTCGGTTCTGGGCGGCGCCTTCGAATATTTCTGCAGCTGGCTGCAGGAGACGATTCTGGGCACGGTCAGCTGGGACTACTCCGGCTATCCCTTCAACCTGAACGGCCGCATCAACCTCCTGTACTGCCTGTTCTGGGGCGCGCTGGCTCTGGTGTGGATCAAGGAGATTTATCCGCGGCTGAACGGGTTCATCGAACGGAACGTCTCCAAGGTTTACGGTCTGACGCTGACCTGGATTCTGATCGTATTCATGCTGGCCAATTCGCTGGTCAGCGGCGCGGCAGTCCTGCGCCAGGCGCAGCGTTACGATGGGATCCCCGCCACCAGCGGCTGGCAGCAGCTCATGGACAAACAGTATCCCGACGAGCGCCTTGCCAAAATTTATCCCAGCATGGTGCGAACGGACTGAAGTTTCTGTTAAAAAGAGCGTGCAACAAACCGTTGCGCGCTCTTTTCTTTTCATTTTGAGCCGTCTGTGCTAGGATGTGGGCAGAAAGGAAGGATTCACCCATGTCAAAACCGCTTGCAGAAATTCTGCGCACCGCCCGCCAGAATAAAAGTCTCACGCAGGAACAGCTGGCCGCGCAGCTGTATGTGACGCGCCAAACCGTGAGCAGCTGGGAAAAAGGGCGGACGGAACCCGACCTGGAAACACTGCGAAAGGTGTGCCGGGCGCTGGACCTGTCACCAGAGGAACTGCTGCTGGGCAGTTCTGCTCCCGAGGGCGGAAGCGCTGCGCTGATACGCTCTGCCTCGGTTTGCTTCTGGAGCATGACGGTGCTCTGTCTATTGCAAGGTATTCTGGCATGCGTTTTGCGTTCGCTTACGCCCGGCCTCTACGCCGGCCTGTTGTTTCTCTGCCAGGTGACGTTCTATCCCATTTTTTCCTACATGCTTCGGCACCGGGATTATACGCTGCTGGCAGGTTACGATGCAAACGCCGCTTACGATTTTCCGGCACTGCGACACATGGTGGCCCTGCTGCACGTCAGCTGGGCCGCCAACGGCCTGCTGGCAGCCATTCTGGGTGGCCTGCTGTTTGTTCTTCCGCCTGCCCTTCCCTGGCTGATTCTGGTTTATATGACCAATCTGTGCGTCACGGCTCTGGTGATTGAGAATAAATACAGCGAGCAGGTGCATCTGCCCGGCTCCCGGGACCGAAGTTTGGCCCGGATGACAAAATGGAGCACCCTGCTGGGGGTTCTGATGCTTCTGACCGGCGTTGAATGGGGTGTGGCGCTTTGCTTTGTCACCGACCCGCAAACACTTCCCATCGGGCCGTTTCTTCTCTCCCTCTTTGGCCAGCAAATCTGCGGCGGACTGCTTCTGTTCAGCCAGAACCGGGCTGCCCGCAGCGCCGTGAATCAGGGGGTGGAATCCTGCCCCCTGACACGCACTTCCCGCCTCAGTCTGGCTGCGTATATTCTTCTGTTCCTCTGGATGACTTGGGTGCTGCTGTGACTTTTCTTTTGAATAAAAATGCGGTATACTGATAGCCGAAGGAGGGATGTTCATGCGCCGCCGTGTTTCTGTCAAACCGGGAAAGGGCCCATCCGCGTTGGGATTTGTTGTCGGCCTTGCGTTTGTGGTCATTGGGGTGACGGTTGTCATTCCTTCCGCCGGGCTTTTCGGGCTGCTGTGGACGGGCGTTGCCATTGCAATCTGCGTGATGCACGGAATCAATCTGTTCTCCAAAAAAGGGATCTCCACCCACGAGCTGATCGTGGATGATGCGGACCGCTCAGTGGAGCAGCGTCTGGAGCAAGTGCGCGCATTGTACGAGCAGGGCCTCATCACACAGGCCGAGTACGAAGAAAAGCGAAAAGAGCTGCTGGATCAGCTCTGATCCAAAGGGAGGCATTTTTTGTGAAAAAAGTCGGATTTATTGGATTGGGTGTCATGGGAACCGCCATGGCGCAGAACCTGCTGAAGGCAGGCTTCGAGGTATTCGTTTGGGCGCGTCACCCTGAAAAGGCTCAGGCCACCCTGGACAAGGGCGCTCATTGGTGCGATACGCTGGCGGACTGCGCCCGCGGCCGGGACGCAGTGATCACCATGGTGGGCTTTCCCCAGGATGTGCGGGAAGTATACTTTAGTGAGGGCGGAATTCTGGACAACGCGGACAAAGGCACCCTGCTGATCGATATGACCACCACCAGCCCCCGTCTGTCCGTAGAGATTCACACCGCAGCAATCCAAAAAGGACTGCGGGCGGTAGACGCGCCTGTTTCCGGCGGTGATGCCGGCGCCCGGAATGCCACATTGTCCATCATGATGGGCGGCGACAAAGCCGACTGCGAGGCCTGCATGCCCCTGTTTGAGGCCATGGGCAAAACCATTGTGTACGAGGGACCGGCCGGAAGCGGCCAGCACACCAAAGCTGCCAACCAGATCGCGCTGGGCGGGGCCATTGCCGGCGTGTGCGAAGCCATCAGCTACGCCAAAGCGGCCGGGCTGGATGTCCAGACCATGCTGAACAGCATCAGTCAGGGTGCGGCGGGCTCCTGGCAGATGAGCAATACCGCACCCCGGATGCTGAAAGGGGATTTTGCTCCGGGCTTTTATGTGAAGCATTATGTAAAAGATTGCAATATCGCGCTGGAAGAAGCCGGGGAACGCGCACTGAGCCTTCCGGTTCTGCAGACCGTGCGGGACATGTACGCACAACTGGAAGCGGACGGCCTGGGTGACGACGGAACGCAGACGCTGATCCACTATTATGAAAAAAAGTGATAAAACCCAAAGGCCGGGGCCGTGCTTGACGCACGGC